>JAYTNA010000565.1:0-7108 GCA_043748865.1 Saprospiraceae bacterium | reverse complement strand
TTTTCGTGGGCGAAAAGAAACCGGCGACGCACCTAAAGAAGTAAAAAAAAAACACCCGGCAGATCGCGCTCCAAAGAAAAGAGACGCAAATAGTACTTTCGGGAAAAAATCTTTCACAGGTGAAAAACCCGTATTCAAACCACGCATAGCTAAAGATAAAGCCGAAGATGTTTCGGATATGCGTTTAAATAAGTATTTAGCTTTGTGCGAAGTTGCTGCACGTCGGAAATCCGGTGAAATAATTTTGAACGGCGAAGTAATGGTGAACGATGTTGTGATGAACGAACCCGGTTATCGTGTTCAAGCAACTGATGTTGTGAAACTCAATAGAAAAATTATAAAACCGCAAGAGCAAAAGGTTTATATTTTGATGAATAAACCGAAAGATACCATCACTACAACCGATGACGAACGCGGACGCAATACGGTAATGGATATTGTTTCCCGCACAATCCATACGCGCATCTATCCGGTTGGTAGACTTGATCGTGAAACAACGGGCTTGCTTTTATTGACGAACGACGGTGATTTGGCGCAAAAAATGACGCATCCGAGTTACCGCATCAAAAAAATATATCACGTTGTTCTCACGCACCACATTAAATCATCGGACATAGAAGCAATTGCCGGTGGATTGACGCTTGAAGATGGTATTGCAGAAGTGGATAGCATTAAAATGTTGGAAGCCGGCGCGAAGAATGAAGTTATCGTAGAACTTCATGTCGGCAAGAATCGCATTGTGCGCCGCATTTTTGAACACCTGCATTACGAAGTAGAAAAACTCGATCGCGTTTATTACGGCGGTTTAACAAAAAAAGATTTGCCGCGCGGTACTTATCGCTCGCTCACGGAACGCGAAGTAATCATGTTGAAACATTTTACGGGACAATAAATTCAATTACGAATTACGAATTACAAATTACAAATTACAAATTAAACCACGCAGAAAAATAATTTTCTTTGGGCGATTTTTTATTAGTAATTTGTAATTCGTAATTCGTAATTCGTAATTTTCAATTAATGCCCATGCCGAAAAGTGCAAAATCATATTTTACCGGATCATCGGCATCAAAAGCGCGTAAATTTTCTGTAAGTTCTAAAACCGCTTTCCAATCAGACTTCGTATGTGTGAGTAGATTAAGTTGTCGCGCTTGTCGGTCCACATGAACATCAAGTGGCATAAGTAATTGAGAGGGTTTAATATTTTTCCAAAGACCGAAATCAACACCTTTTGCTGAAGAGCGCACCATCCAACGCAAAAACATATTCAGGCGTTTGCAAGTGCTTTTCGGCGGATGCGATACGTGCTTTTTTGTGCGGTTTGGAGCAACAGGTAATGAAAAAAATTGTTGATGAAAACCAACCAATGCCAATTCGATAGTATCAACGGGCTGTAACGCCTTTGTATCATCAGGCAATAAATGATGCGCAAAAGCCGTTTCTAAACTGTGGTGTTGGCGATAATAATTTTGAAAAAATTCGAGGAAATAAAGCGTGTCGGTCGGTTGAAAAGTGCGATGAACGAAAGTTAAAAATTTTTTTCTGTCCTTTTCTTCGTGATTAATAATAAAATCATGTGGTACGTTGTCCATCAATTGAAAAAGTTTTTCGGCACTGCGAATGATACTCACGCGGTTTCCCCAAGCCATCATTGAAGTCCAAAAAGCTGTTATTTCAATATCTTGTAAAAGCGTAAAACGATGCGGAATTTGTATGGGGTCATTTTCGAGAAAACTGATATTTTCATAAATTTCAACTTTTTGATCTAAAAAATCTTTTAAGGCTGTATTCATTTTATAAATTCTTATTACATTAGCAGCGATAATAAACTTCTTAACGTTTTGAAAGTATATAAACCGATCAATACAAAACTATACCTTTATGACGGCAACCTTTTTGTACACACTTATATTGGCAGTTTTATTACTTATCAAAAAAATTTGGGATGCGGAAGATAATTTTCGCACATTTCCGTGAATTTGGTGCCAATCAACCAAGCTCAATCACTTCCAAGCCACTTATTTTTCCTTCATCGGTTTCAAAACGCATTAGCGTTTTTATTTTGTGCATACCTTGATTACCGCAAGCCCCGGGATTTAAACATAAAACATTTAAAGTTTTGTCGAACATGACGCGTAAAATGTGAGAATGTCCACAAATAAAAACATTTGGTTGACTGTTTTTAATTTCTTCTCTGATCCGTGCCGGAAATTTTCCGGGATAACCCCCAATATGTGTCATAAAAATTTTCACGCCGTTACTTTCCCAATGCAAATTTTCGGGAAAAGTGCGCCGCATCAATGCGTCATCTATATTACCGTAAACGGCACGCAAAGGTTTAAAATTTTTTAATCGCCCCATCACTGCATCGTAATTGCCAATATCTCCCGCGTGCCAAATTTCATCCACGTCTTTGAAATGCTCTAACACGCGCTCATCTAAAAAGCTGTGCGTGTCAGACATTAAACCTATTTTCATGATTATTTAATCAATTAATGCGTAACGATTTTCTCCAAAACATTTCTTCCTACTTTCTCGCCTTGTATCAAACCGTTTTCACACGCGGGACGATAGTGTATGCCGGCGTATAAACGACTCACCGCAGCTTGACGTGCAGCTTCGTTAAAAGAATTAAATGAACGCGGTGCTAATCCGAATTGTAATTCGGTGCTGTCTGTAAAACGATAATTATCACCAAAAAATTTTGATAAAATTGTTGAAGATGAACCCGAAACGCAACTGTGACCGGAAGTATATTCCGGAAAAGGCGGCGTAACAATGACCGATGTCCATTCCGGATTGATATATTTTGTGATATACGATTCCGGGCGAATGACATTGGAACGGTATTTTTCATCCCAACAACTGATGAAAGCATCGAATAAACCGATAGCAACAAGCGTGTAAGCTTCATTGATTTGATAAATATCCAATTTTTTTTGATTCGCCGCATACATCGTAATCCAAAGCCAATGCCCGCCCGGCGGAATTTTTTTGCGAGAAATATTAACGTGACCGGCATTGAATGTCGCAACCGGATTATCGTCCCAATACCAAGCGGTAGCTATTTTGTCGGCGGTTGAATCTTGAACTGTTTTGTAAGTTTCGAGTGCGATTTTATAAAAAAAACTTGATTTAAGCGTATCGAACTTTGGAGCCGGTATTGGTTTGAATTGTGCTGCCGAATCCATTACTGCCGTTCTTATTTCATGCCAATGCGGTTCCATCGCATCGGCATAATCGGGCGAAGTTGGTCGCCAACGCACAGGATTATTCGGCGTGACGGTATATTTAGACATTGAGCGCGTTTGCGCGTAATTATCTTTTGTTGACCATTTTATTATCGCATCGGCGATGGCATCACCAAAACTCAACGAGCGTTCTAAAACTTCTTTTGGCACACCAATTTTTTTAAAATCAGCAATGATTTGTTTTTCAACTTGTGCAATGGAATCTTCAGAAAAAATTAATTTTTTTCCGACACGCAAATATGCTTTTACCGCCGCCGCCGGATAGCAATATTCCAGACCTTGTTGCGGTTTCGGCAGCGCACCAAGTTCTTTTAATTGACCGGATAAAGATTTGTATTTCGGATTTTGCGCGTTCAAGGCTTCGTAACTCGCCACATGTGCGTAGTAAGTGATGCGCGAAGCTATCATCGGCGCAAACAAATCATATTTGATTGTTTGCGTGAGTGCCATCATGGAACGATTAATAAAAGCCGGATTAGCTGCGTCTTGTTGAAAATGCGGATTTTTTATTTCGCTTTCGCAACCGTTGAAAAAGATAATAGACGATAGACAACAAAGTATAGAGAGACGAAAAAACTTATTATTCATACATTTTAGTTTATTTTTCACGCAAAAATACACATTTTAATGATGAATGATAAATGATTCAATAAATTAACCAATAACCATCAACTATTAACCGTCAACCATTATCAAAGCGTTTTCAAATATTCAATCACGGCTTTTCTATCGCTTGCGGAAAGTCCATCGCTGAAAGTATGTCCGCCGTTGCCATAACCTTTTAATGTTGTGTCGTAAGTTTGATTATCTTTTTTAGAAGTTTGCACCGTATAATTCCAACCCACTTTTACTTTGTCGTAATCCGAGTTATCGAAAGTGCGACTCCAATATTTCGGACGTTGTGTGCTGTTCAGCAAATCGTCGAGTGTCGGAACGGAACCGTTGTGCAAATACGGTGCGGTTGCCCAAATTCCGTCGAGTGGCGGTGCCACATAACCGCGATTCGGTAAAAGTTGCGCGGCGTTAGGTTTTTGATTAAACCAACTTTTGTTGTACCAAGTGTGGTAATCCGGATTGGTAAAATAAGCAGTCGCCAAAGTAGAATCTGTACCGATATAATTTAAATCCACTAACAAATTCGGATAAGTTTGCGGTGCGTCGTAAGTTCCGTGACATTTTGCGCAAGTACTTATGAAAACTGTTTTGCCTTGTGCGACAAGCGTCGCATCAATCGGATTCGGATTTTTTGGCGGTTGAACAGTGCGTATCCATGCCATTACATCCGGAAAATGTGCGTCAATTTGTCGCGCTTCACTGCTGTCTTTCATTGTCACGAGAGCAGTTGCCATGCTCAATCGCGCAAAATCGCCTTTGCCCAAACCATCGTAATACAGTGCGTTTTTCTTTTTCATGAGCCACCAAGCCGGCACATCGGTCGGAACAACTTCTTTAGGCGTTGTAAATTGGGGCGTATTCAACCAAGTTAAATCATCCGATTTTCTGAAACTTGAAAGCGCGGCAAAAATTTGATCGGCAGGATTTACGCCTTGAACATTTGTTTGAATATACGGTGCAATACTTTTAAACCCGCGACTGAACGGATAATACGCTGCCCACTCCGGCGAATTAATGCCGTATAATTTCACCGCCGCATCAAGTTGGTTGAATTGAGCAGTTATATCGCGCGTATTATCGCCGGTATTATTTCCGAGACCGACAATTAATTGTCCGTTTAAATGTTCGGCATGACAACTGAAACAATTATTTGAAACAATTTTTACGCCGTTACTCGCTGTTGAAGCATTGAAGACGTAAGAAATGCCTTGATTGTCGCCGGTTCTGCTTAAATCTTCTTTCGCCGCAGTGCCGAAAGCTAATTTATAAACGCCGAGCGGAATACCGCTGCTCACGTAATTGCCGTTAGTTAAATAATCGTAACCTTTTGCGGCATCGCCGGTGCGTTGTTCGGAAGGTTCGATGTAAGTTGTGCCGGAAGGTGTACCTGCGATTGTATCTTCGTGTTTACAAGCTGCCCAAATAATTGCTAAACCGAAAATGCCTATGATAAATGTTTTCATAATTTTTTATTTAAAAACAATTAAGCAAAAAAAATTTGCACAAATAAAAAAACGCTTGAAGCCATATCAAAGTTTTTCATTTTTTAAACTTTTTCACAAATGTAACGTTTGGAAAAAGTAAATTTTTATATTTTCACTGTTACATTTAGCATATACTTTAAAAACGTTCAATTATTTATTTTTTTAGATAAAATATTTAGCGTAATTTCGCCTCATAATTTTACATAAAGACTGAACAATCCTATAAATTATATTCATGTCCAATGATATTTTACTTGTTGATGATGTCGTAAAAACTTACGACAAACACATCGCCGTCAATCATCTATCTTTTTCAATGCCGGAAGGTTCTATATTTGGTTTACTCGGACCGAATGGAGCAGGGAAAAGTTCTCTGATACGCATGATTACGACCATTACACGACCGGATGAAGGAAAAATTTATTTTTCAGGAGAACCGCTCAACAACAAGCATCCGGAAAATATAGGCTATATGCCCGAAGAACGCGGCTTGTATAAAAAAATGAAAGTCGGCGATCATTTACTTTATCTTGCACAACTCAAAGGTTTATCTTATGCCGATGCCAAAAAAGAAATCAGATATTGGCTCGAAAAAATGGAAATTACGGATTGGTGGAACAAAAAAGTAGAAGAACTCTCGAAAGGGATGCAACAAAAAGCGCAGTTTATATCTACCGTGATTCACAAACCGCGTTTACTTATTCTTGATGAACCGTTTTCGGGTCTCGATCCTGTGAATGCCGAATCTTTAAAAAATGAAATTTACGAACTGAGTAGAAACGGTACGAGTATTATTTTTTCTACGCACCGTATGGAGCAAGTGGAAGAAATTTGCGATCGCATTTTGCTCATTAATAAAGGAAAAAACATACTTTACGGCAGTGTAAAAGATGTCAAGCAACAATTCAAGGAAAATTTATTTAGTATTGAACATCAAGGCACATTACCACCCTTGTTTTACGAACAAGTTGCCGTACAATCTGAAACACCGGAGCGCGTTGTTTTTAAAATAAACACAGATACTTCTGCTAATACAATACTTAAAGAAATTTTAAATACACCTGTCACTGTTACAGGTTTTAATGAAATTTTACCTTCCTTAAACGAAATTTTTATTAAAAGAGTCAGTTTAGTCGGTTAGTCAGTTGGTCAGTTAGTTGGTTGGTCAAGACTAACAGACTAACAGACTAACAGACTAACAGACCAAACTTCAATGCAAAAACTCTGGTTAATAATAAAAAGAGAATACACGACCCGCATAACAAGTCGCGCATTTTTACTGGGTACATTTTTAATGCCACTTGGACTATTAGCAATTATTACTCTAAACGTAAAATTGGCGGTATATAAAGACGATCATAAAAAACGCATTGCCGTTATTGATCCTTCGCATCTTTTCAATACCTATAAATTAATGCATTTCACCAACATCGAATTAGTACCGGTGGATGTACCCATTGATTCGCTAAAAAAAAATGTGCGTCCTGCCGAGTATGACGGTTTTTTAATTATTCCGCCCATTTCTGATTTTAAAACCGATAAACTTACCGTCAGTTATTATAGCGACGATAAGATGAGTTTCGATTTGAAAAATGATTTGAAAAACGCGCTTCAAGAGCGCTTGCGCGACTACAAAATAAAAGCACTCGAAATTGATACTATTAAATTAAATGCACTCGATACAAAAATAACAATTGACCCGAACCCGATCAACGGCGACAAAAAATCGTCATCTATTTCCGGGGACGTGGCGATGGG
>JAYTNA010000564.1:0-9800 GCA_043748865.1 Saprospiraceae bacterium | reverse complement strand
TTGTAATGCCAATGCTCCGGTTGCAAAATCCAATCGGTCACCGTAAACAAACTCGACACGATTATGATAAGATTCAATGTAATCCGGATACAGCATTTTAATTGTCTGACTTGCGGATGCTTGTATATGTGAATAAATGAGTTGGCAATGAGCAACGTCACCTTGAATGGGGCCGACCCCGGTTTGTTCAGACAAACCGGGTATATAAGAAAGGTCAGCCGTATTTCCCAAACGATAGCCGAAATTAATAGCGTCTCCGGTTATATGCGTTATATTTGTGAGATACCAACTCAGAATAAATTGATTGTTAGCTCCGTCTATCGGATTAGGTGCATTGGTATATTCGGGTGTGGCGAAACTATATACGGTGCCGTCCGGAGCCGTTATTTTGAAAGTCATAGGAACTGTGTTTGTTGCGGGAACCAATTCAACTTTTAAATCCTGAAAATCAACGAGACGCGGCACAACGACACCGTTTACTCTGTCCAAGAAAAATTTTCCCGAAAAGCCGCCGACGTTAAAATAAAACATATCGGCTTCGGTATCGCGTATGTTTTGCGAGATGTCCAACAATTGTTGCACATTGTTCGCATCATAATCATAAGAAATAAAACCGTTTTGTGCTTCGTCGAGTAAACCGTGAATTGTTCGCGTAATAACTCCGCCGGCAGAAAGTGACCACCCGAGACCGGTACTGCTTGCAACTTCATCTACTTTAATGCCCGATGCGTGATAACTTAAAGAAATCGGCAGTGAAAGAAACTTCCCCTTCATTTCACCGAGCGGAACGGAAACGGAAGGAATACCGGTGTAAGTACTGTCAGGAACATCACCGTATTTGCCCAAGGCGGAGGCGTTGGGTGAAGCGGGCATGAGCGCGTTAGGAAAACCGTTTTTGCTGAGTTGGGCAAAACTAAATTGCGGAAAAGCAAAAATAAAAATCGCAATAAAAACAAAAAAACCGCGCCCATGAATAGTTGCGTTGTGAAAATGCGTGGCAGATGCTGTGTCATAGACACAACGGGGGAATAAAACGTTCATCATAAGGGAAAAATCTGAGTTACAAAATACAGGTTAAAAACAAATACAAATTTTCTGTGTCACTAAAAAGAAAATCAAACCGGGTTGTAAAAAGTGAATGAGTATTTTTTAGATTTTTCGCGCGATTCTTTTAGAGTTTACGTGAATGGGTTTTTGATAGTTACAAAGTTGTAAAATTATTTTATGTTAAATTTTAATAGTTTTATTTTTATGGTTTGATGTTCAACCTTTAAAATGCTCATCGCTTTATTGTACGTGTGTTATAGGGTGAAATAACATTGATGAAAGATTATAGTCGTGGGATTTATTTTTAAATTTAGTGCGCATTAATATTAAAGTAAGTAGGTGAGCGTAAATAAATGCTACTTTTATTTCTATAAAGCGTTGATTTGCAATTGCTTTCTGAAAATAAAAGTAGTGTTTATTTAGTGCGACCTACTTACTTTAATGAAAAACATCAAATAATTTATTTTATCTCAAACAACCTGAATCGCAAAGTTTTTTATTACTTTGCGACTCTTTTTTATTTTTAGAAATTAAAGCAAAGCAATTTTTAATTTTTAATTTTTAATTCTTAATTGTCTTGACTGACGTAATCAAACTTCTACCGGACAACATTGCCAATCAAATCGCTGCAGGCGAAGTGATTCAGAGACCGGCATCTGCCGTAAAAGAACTCATGGAAAATGCGATTGATTCCGGAGCAAGTTCAGTTAAATTAGTCTTGAAAGATGCAGGCAAACTTTTAATTCAAGTTATTGATGATGGTTGCGGCATGAGTTTTACCGATGCGCGTTTAAGTTTTGAGCGTCACGCAACTTCCAAAATCAGCACGGCGAATGATTTATTTCAAATTCGCACGATGGGTTTTCGCGGTGAAGCATTGGCTTCTATTGCTGCTATTGCGCAAGTGGAGATGCGTTCGCGGAGAAGAACAGATGAACTCGGAACGCGTATTATTATCGAAGGATTTGAATTAAAAGAACACGAATTAGAAGCGTCGCCTGTCGGCACGCAGTTTTCTGTTAAAAATCTTTTTTTCAATGTGCCGGCGCGTCGAAATTTTTTAAAATCTAATGCCGTTGAGTTGCGCCATATTTTCGACGAGTTTGAGCGTATTGCGATTGCTTATCCGGGTATATTTTTTTCGTTGCACCATAATGGGCAAGAAATTTTTCATTTACCGGGCGGCAATTTGCGTCAACGACTCGTCGGAATTTTCGGTAAGGATACGAATAAAAAATTAGTACCGGTTGCTGAAAATACGGACGCTTTGGATATTTCCGGTTTTGTCGGGAAACCTGAATTTGCAAAAAAAACGCGTGGCGAACAGTTTTTTTTCGTCAATAATCGATTTATAAAAAGCAGTTACTTGCATCATGCCGTTGTCAGTGCTTTTGAAGATATTTTGCCGAAAGAGACTTTTCCGATGTACGTTTTGTTTCTCGAAATTGATCCGGCAAAAATTGATGTGAACGTACATCCAACGAAACAAGAAATAAAATTTGAAGATGAACGCTTAATTTATCATTATTTAAAAGTCGCTGTGCGTCATGCACTCGGTACAAATGCCGTCACACCCTCTCTTGATTTTGAATCAGATACCGGTCTAATCCGGTTAATGAATAATGAACAACAAACAACGAACAATGAAAAACCGATAACAGGCAATAGAGAACCGGCAACCGATTGGTCATCATTTCAAAAACCTATTTCACCAAATGTTGACAAATCAAATTTGCATCATTGGCAAAAATTGTATGAAGGTATTGCCGATATAAAGTTTGAAAATGATAAGGGATTTACTGACGACGGACTTACTGACGTTGGACTTTTAGACCTATTTTCCGTAAATTCATCATCATTGAGTCCATCATTAACATTTCAAATTCACAACACCTATATTATTGCGCACACAGCATCCGGATTTCTTTTAATTGACCAACAAGCAGCGAGTGAACGTATTTGTTATGAACGTTTTTTAGAAAAATTATCTGTCAATAAACCTGCTACACAAACAACTTTATTTCAGACAACAGTGCGTTTCGGTATTGCTGACAGTGAATTATTAAAAGTAATTTTGCCGGATATTAATCAATTGGGTTTCGATGTACAGATTTTCGGCAGCGATACTTTTGTCGTCCACGGTTTACCCGCAGATTGGCAAGGTATTTCCGATGAACAAAAAGCATTGGAAAATTTATTGGAGCAATATAAAAATGATGTGGCATTTTCGTTGAATACACCCGAACGATTGGCAGCTTCCATGTCGCGCAGTGTTGCCGTCAAACGCGGAAAATATTTGAATCAAGAAGAAATGCAAATTATTGTGGAAGGGCTTTTTGCTTGCGCAATGCCTTACACAAGTCCGAGCAATAAAAAATGTTTTATTTTTTATGATTTGGAAACATTAAATGAAAATTTTTTGAATTAATTATTATCTATTGCAGGTTATCGGTTATCCGTTATCGGTTATCCGTTACACTTTATAGTGAATCCGATTTACGATAACCGATAACCGATAACGAATAACCGATAACAGATGTTAAAAGCAGTTTCACCTATTGATGGTCGCTATGCGTCCCAAACACGCGACTTGCAAGATTATTTTTCAGAGTTTGCGCTGATTAAGTACCGCGTTTTTGTTGAAGTGCAATACTTCATCGCACTTTGTAATTATCCTTTGGCGCAATTAGAAAAAATTGACGATGAGAAAATAGAAGCCCTCAACGCGATTTTTGAAAATTTTGACATGAAAGATGCGGAGCAAATTAAAGAAATCGAAAAAACCACTAATCACGATGTGAAAGCGGTCGAGTATTTTCTGCGCAATAAATTTGATGACATCGGTTTGGGTGATTATAAAGAATTTATTCATTTCGGATTAACATCGCAGGATATTAACAACACGAGTATTCCTTTAAGCATCAAACAGGCTTTGGATGAAATTATTTTGCCGACACTCAATAAAGTATTGCACTTACTACATGATAATGCTGAAACATGGAAAGATGTGACACTTTTAGCACGAACGCACGGACAACCCGCGAGTCCTACAACAATGGGACACGAATGGCGGGTTTTTGTGGAACGCATTGAACGTCAATTGGATTTATTAAAACAAATTCCGCATACAGCAAAATTCGGTGGCGCGACAGGGAGTTTTAATGCCCACCATGTTGCCTATCCGTTCGTGAATTGGCACCGTTTCGCAGACGAGTTTACGGCGGAATATCTGGGATTGACCCGCCAACATTACACGACTCAAATAGAACATTACGATAACTTAGCGGCAATTTTGCAAAACCTGACGCGTATCAATTCGATTTTGATAGATTTTTGCAGGGATATTTGGGCGTATGTATCTATTGATTATTTCAAACAAAAAGTAAAACATGGCGAAGTCGGTTCGTCTGCTATGCCGCACAAAGTCAATCCCATTGATTTTGAAAATGCAGAAGGGAATTTCGGTATCGCCAATGCAATTTTTGAACATTTGGCACTCAAACTACCCATTTCACGTTTGCAACGCGATTTGACGGACTCGACTGTTTTGCGCAATATCGGTGTACCGATGGCACACACACTCATCGCTTTAAAATCTGTTTTAAAAGGCGTTGATAAATTACTTATCAACGAGGAAAAAATTTATTATGATTTAGAATCGAATTGGGCAGTAACAACCGAAGCACTTCAAACTATTTTACGCCGCGAAAATTATCCGAATCCTTACGAAGCGTTGAAACAACTCACGCGGGGAAAAGAGCGCATCACGAAACAAAATCTCTACGATTTTATTGATGATTTAGACCTTAGTGAAGACGTAAAAGATGAATTGCGTCGAGTATCACCGCATAATTACAGAGGTATGTAAGTAATGAACAACGAATAATGAACAATGAATAATCTTGCTACACATTGATTGCTAATTATTTGTACGAAACAAAACCGGTGTTTATTTTTATTCAACTGCTAATCTTAAAAATCAAAAGTTTCTACCGTTAAATCATCTATCCAAATTTGTTTATTGCCGCCGTTATTATCGAAACGTACAAAAACACTATCAAAATCTGTTGTCGAAATTTTAGCATCTATCCATAATCTACGCGTTTCGGCATCGTTCATCAAACGTTGCACTCGTATTTCGTTTACACGCACAACTTGGTTATTTTTTTTAAAATAAATAACGAGTTTCGACATTTTCCATTTATCCCATTCTTTTTGTCCGATGTAAAACGTTGCATTAGCACGCAACCATTGTCTGTTTTTATTCGGCAGCGGTAAAATATAATCCGTTACTTGATGCTCTTTATCGAGATACAATGATTTTTTTCCGGCAATAACGGCATCAGTACTTAAATTTGAAACTGTATCCGTTTCAAAATTATTGGTATAAATTACTTGAACATTTTTTCTTTCTCCTTTTATATCATATTTATTATCCAAAAGTTTATCATCATCGCGGTCATGAGACGTTTTTCCTAGTACGCGCCAAAAATAAGCGCGCGTCATATTTTCACCGTCAAAATTGCCGCCGCCATGTGCGTTATACGTCCAAAAAATATTCATATAGGCACACGCGAGAAAAAATAAAATAAAAACGGAACGAGTAGCTATCAACTTTAAGCTATCAGCTTTCAGCTTCCCGCCATTATTATTTTTTTGTAGCTGACGACTAACGGTTAACGGCTGACGGCTAAACACCCACTGAATAAAAGCCGTAAAAGGAATCGCAAGAATAGAATAGACCTGTACCATTTGTCGCTGCCCGATACTTGCTGCATACCACCAAATTTTGTAAGCAAATGACACATAAATAAACGCTATAAAGAAAATAGCAATCGGAAAAAATAACCGCCGTTGATTTTTATACATCAGCCACAAACCGAACATCGCAAAAATCATAATTGGCGTATAAACAAACCAACCTTTTTGCGCACTGAATAAACCGTCGAGAATATGCGGTCGTTTACAGTAGAAAAATTTTTCGTTCTCTCCATAACTATTGTATAAAAATTTACCTGTTGCAATTTTCCAATAAATGAGTTGAAGTGAAATCCAAAATATAAAACTAAGGACAGTAGCAGCAATACCGCGCCAATTTTTTTTCAAAAAAACCGACCGCATTTTTACATCTTTCAGTAATGCAATCCCCCAAAAAATCGGCAAAAGTACAATCGGTAATTCAGAAGGACGCGCTAAAACGGCTAATCCGATTGTAGTACCGATGCCGATACCGTTTAAAATATTGGGCATTGGAAATTGTGCAATAAATGTAGTACTATTTTGTTTTTCGTCGAGAGATTTTGGAGTACCAAAATTTATAAAATTGCCATAAAACTTTATCATAAACCACAACAACAAGGCGTACAAAGTAAAAATATAACTGTGCGACATCGCGTTGGTGATAGAGGCGTAATCTAAATAGTTCGTTGCTAAAATGTAAGCAACAATAGTAAATGCGACCGATTTATCATCAAAATTTAATTTTAGTAACACTTTTCGCAAATAAAATAATCCGAAAAAAGCTACCAACAAACTCCAAAATTGAATCGCAAATTGATAGGGCAATGAAAAACCATCTGCCGGAAATCCGAATGGTTTTGATAATATATGCGCAACAAAAAATGCCGGCGCGTACATAATCGCCATACCGCCGGAATATTTCATCACTTGATTTCCTGTCGGCGGATATAACGATGAGCTGTAATAGTCCGTCTGCGTGTTATATTTTTTTTGAATCGAATCTCTGAAATTTACTTTTAGCGGGTCTTTATAAACAAAAAAAGCCGGCAAATAAAAATAATAACCGGCAACATCCCAACCCAAAGTGGCTTCGGTACCGGTTTTATTCCATTTCGGATAAAAAATAAACGATGCGTAAAACAATACGCCCATCGCAAATAATATCGCCCACTTAGAAAATTGTTGGTTCATTTTGTTTGGTAAAGTGTTGATTGATGAGTGGTTTCCGAATCAAAATTTTCAAAATTTTCAGAATGCGTAAGTACACATTCTGAAAATTCTGAAAATTCTGAAAATTCTGATTCAGAAACCACTTACGGATAATGCCCTTTCTGCTGCACCGATAAGTGCTGCATTTTCGCCGAGTTGCGCTTTTCTTAAAAGGATATTCGGAAATTTTTTTCTCAATTCATATTGCATCGCCGAAAAATAATGCGTTAAAGCATTTGAAATATTTCCACCCGCGACGATTACATCCGGAACTTCTTTTTCGAGTTCAATAAGCAATGTCAAAACCGCTAAAAGATTTTTACGAAACTCAATGAAAATATCTTTGACTATTTTGTCTTGAGATATATTTTCAGCTAAATCTTTTGCACCTACAATCTTTTTTTCCGTCAATTCAAAATAACGATTTACAAACCAGCGCGTAGAAATATAATCTTCAGCAATGCTATTCAGATATTTCAAACTCATACCTAAATCGGTATCAATTGTTTTCCCGTTTGTATGACTTGCCGTACCTAATCCCGTACCGAGAGTCACGCCGATTGCTTTATCGTAGCTGCGACCGGCCCCACTCATTACTTCGCCGGCGAGAAATGCTTCGGCATCGTTACGAAAAAAAATTTGTGCTGTGGGTATATTTAATTTTTCCGATAGAATAGTTTTTATGTTCATGCCGTAAAGCGTTTCGAATTTGTGCATATTACTTTGCATCAAACTGATCCCGTTTTCGTAATCGAATGGACCGGGCATGGCGAAACCGATGGGTACAACATCTAAAGCATTTAATTTCAAAACTTCCGCTATCGTACTACGCCAAGTTTCGATAATTTCATCCGCAGAACCGTGTGAATCAACTTTTTTACGAACAAGCGTAGGCGTAATAAGTCGCCGCTTAGTCAAATTAACCAAGCCTGCGGTAATATGTGAGCCGCCGACATCAACGCCGATGGCATAATTTATTTCGTCAGGAAGTAGTTTCATGAAAAAAAATAGTTTTGACGTAAAACTAATAAAAAAATTTATAAACACAATAAGCGATAGTGAAATGATTATCGTTAAAGTTAAAGGTTAAAACGTAAAGGAGTGAACAACGTATGGGCGTTTTTTTGAGACAAAGGTTTATCCATTTCCGTTTTTAAAACAGGGCGTAGCGAATAAAGAAATGAGAATTAGTTTTTCATACATTTTTGTTTGGAGGAAAGTTGTTAGTGATAGCTTCCTTTTTTTATGATTTCTTGAGAGTGTTCAAATAAGTGTATCAAATTTTTTTACGAACTCAGTTGAGGTATCAGAAAAAATTAGATTTTAATTCCCGACAAAGCGCTCAATTTAATTTTAAGAAAACCGGATTTAGGTGCATTACAAACAGTGCAAGTAAGATTGTCGGATAACGCATCGAAATCCGTTTCTTCATAAACGGTAAAGCATTCACCGCATTGATACAGCTCTTTTTCTTCGCCTTTTATTTTATTATTTGCCGTTTTCATATCAATGCGCGTTTTAACGGTTTCGGCAGTGAGTTGCGCGTAATATTGTTTACTTAAAATCATCAATTCATTGGCAAGTTGATGACGCGGCACATTGAGGCGGTGCGTTTTTCGGCGTCGTGTGTGCGGATTAAAATCTTCATCGTAAAAGATATCATAAACGCCAAGAAATCCCCAAAAATCAAATTTACCGAACTTAAAAAAACCGTGTCGGCGAATAATTATGGAACCGAAAACTTCCGATTTGCGACGCGTTTTTATGGCAAAAATTAATCCAAAAGTGCGCACATCAAAACGATCAAATTGTTGCACCAAATAATTTTTTAAACGAAAACCGTGTGGTGCATCGTCTTCCGTTTGCCAATTTAATTCAATTGAAGCGTGGCGGACATTGATACCGTATTTGCCCAATAATTTTTCCCAACGAAAGCGATCGGTATTATCAACACCTTTTATTATCAGTGACCGCCAAGTGGTGATACATAAATTTCCAATTTTCGTAGATTCACACAACGCACACATTTCTAATAAAAATTTGACAGAAAATTGTTCATTGCGCCGATAGATACCAATCCAAGGCGTAGTACCCAATAAATTAAATCCTTCGTATAAGGCATCACAACACGCGGAATCGTTAATTCGGTATCAATAGAATGATAAATAATATCAGACGATTTTAGATTTTGGATTTTGAATTTTGGATTTAGTGTTGATTGAAAATCGTTGATTAACTCAAACTCCATTTTTTTTGAAAATACAGCTAAATCTTGTGTATAAATAAGTTGCGGAAAACGCTCAATCTTATTTGTTTTTGGCGTACGGATAAAACAAAACCAAAAATGCGGTGTCGGCGATGAAATAAAATTAAGATGTCCTGTAAAAAAAGGCGCAAACGATTGTCCGGCATCACAAATATTTATTTTGAGTTGAGGTTGATAATCAAAAAGAGCGAGTACATCTTGATAAATGCCTTGGGATAACCAATTGTCGCCGGTATTTTGAAAAATATCGGCAGCAGCATAAGAACTTAGAATATTGGGCGTGGTTTCGGAATTGTCTTCTACAACAACGCCGAGTTCATTCATTTTTTTTCTGAAAAAAAACTCCAATTCTCGTTCATAAATTTTTATTAACAGTTGCTGACGCGCACCGAAACCGACGGATTCTATGCTGGAGTTATCGGCAAGTTCCAATACAGTTACTAACCAAGCCAGTGCTACGAGACCGCCTTTCAAATTTATAGCTAAGGTTTTATAATTGTTGAACATAAAAATCAATTACGAATTACAAATTACGAAT
>JAYTNA010000563.1:0-4621 GCA_043748865.1 Saprospiraceae bacterium | reverse complement strand
TTCCACTGCTTGGGCAATTTTGTTTTTATATTTTGAACGATACCCTCATTCGTAAAAGATAAACCGCCGAAACCGAAAATAAGTGTTTGTAAAAATCCGCCGGCACCGGTGGCGAAATACGGATTTGTACCGCCGGCTGTTTCCGAAAGCACACCAAATGGCGGCACTTCATTCGGTTTATAACTGTCTATGAATTGCGAATAGGCTTTGTCTGTATTGCCGAGGCGTTCATTCAAAATACAAAAAATAGCTTGCGACATCGCAGGCGATGCACCTTTCATGCCCGGCACATTATCACCCAAAGTTTTCCAATAAAAATCTAAATCTTTTTTTATGGTCGTTTCATCCGAAATAATATTTAACGGATAACTTAACAAATTTACATCGGTTTGTTTTATCGGTTCGCCTTTATAGCTCGCGTGTTCGCGTGTAGTGCCGTCCGGAAAACTTAAAATAGCGATATTATCCGCTACTTTTAACCACAGCGGATTCGGTGTTTCGCCTAAAACAATCGCCGCTTCGTTTGCATTCATCAAAACTGTTTTGGCAATACCATTTGTCCAAGCATTATCATCTACATTTTCTGCCCATTCATCGGCGCACACCACATTATTGATGTGATATTTTTTATCTGCACCGAGTTCAACACGATTCGCCCAAAAATCTGCCGTGCCGCGCAAAACGGGCATGCCGATGTCGCGCAACCAAGTTTTATCGTGCGTGACTTGATAATATTTCCACATCGAATAGCCCACACAACCGGTGATGTGATGCTCGAAAGGTCCGGACAACGCCCAAACCGGTGTGCCTTCTTGTCCGGTATCATCACCTTCCCAAGGATATTTTGCGCCGGTATAACCGTAACTCACGGCGTTTGCTTTTGCTTGTTCTAAACCTTTGTAGCGATAGAGTAGGGCAGACTTTGCCATTTCCGGATGCAATGCTAAAAGATTCGGCAACATCCAAAGTTCTGTATCCCAAAAAACGTGTCCGTTGTAACCCAAACCCGACAAACCCATCGGCGATAATGAATACGAAGTACCTTCGCGCAAAAAACTATACAAGTGATACAAAGCCGAATGAATATCGCGTTGCGTATTCACATCGCCTTCCAAAACAATATCGCTTTCCCAAAGTTTTGCCCATGCATCTTTATGCCGTTGCAACAAACGTTCTTTTTTTTCTAACGCCGCAAAAATGGTCATGCGAATCGCTTCGTTTTGTGCATCAGACGATTGTGCGGAAGAAATAACGGAACCGACAATTGCAAATTTATAAGTTTCACCCGCCTTCAATTGTTTTTTAAATTTCAAGAGGTGCATATTATTATCCCAATCTTCGTGAATGACGTGCGGTTCGCTACCATGCGGTTCATCGAAAAGAAAAGTATTTGAAACCGCGAGCGTCAAACGGCCCGTCGGACTTTTCGCCACCGATGTCATCAACGGAATTAAAACGTGCGGGCGATCAATTTCTTCATAAAAGTTTTTAACGTCTTTCAAATTATCCGGCGATTCGATCACACTTGCGGGAATAATTTCGCAATCTTTTTTTGCCGTAATTTCTACATTGATTAAAGCTGTGTGCGGCATTTGTCGCAACGCCATCAATTCGTGTTTAACGGACAGCACATTGCCATAATCGAATTTTGTAACAAAAATCGCGTTTTGCATATCCAGCGTTTGTGTCATGTTTGTCAAATCTTTAGCCGCCAAACGCTTGCCGTTCACATCCAAATTCATATTGGCAAAACTAAAAACTTTCATGATGTTGCTCACGCGACCGCGACCGTAAGTATCGAATGCACCGTTCAGCACAACGTCTTTAACTTGCATCGGTACGGGCGATGAAATAATACCAATCATTCCGTTCGCCACCGTCACGCCAAAATATTTGGACGGATCAATTTTATCGGCGACAATATGCCAACCGTCGTTTTGCGAAAAAGTTTTTGAAAAAATAAATAATGCGGACAGAAATAAAAAAGTTTTCTTCATCAGTAACACCGAATTTTTTAAAAATTTTTTTTTGATTTTTTTTACGCGACAATTTTAATGAAAAAATTTTTCAATTAATTTTTTTTTTGAAATTTTTTTGAAATTTTTTCTACGAATGCCCGCAAATATTAAAATAAAAACGCGATAATCGGTACAGATTATCGCGTTTTTATTTTTTAAATACACTTTAAAATGAGGAAACGTTTTCAGCAAATTTCAATTCCGGTTTTTATAATTTCTTCTAAAAACGCATTATGTTCTGTTAAAGAAGATGCCGCAAAAGTATGTGTTTCAATCGCCATAAATTCTTTTTTTGCATGGAGTCTTTTGAAAGGAATTTTATCGGTGACAGAAAATCCGATAAAGTTATCGGCAATAAGTGCCACATCAATATCCGACCATTCAGATTGACGATTTTTTGCGAACGAACCGAATAAAAAAGCTTTACGCACTTGTACACCCAAACTGCGAATACTCTTAACGTAATTTTCTACAGTTGCAATTGCTTCACTCTGACTCATTAATTCAAATGTTTGATTAACCATATTTTTATCCTGTTTATTTCTTTTAATAATTTTTCGACTTGAGCTTTTTTTAAAGTTTTTAGAACGGCAAACTGATGATCCGGATAACGACCTTCCATTTGATAACTATTCATGGTATCAAAAAAATCAATGTCGTCATCAGATATTTCTAATTGCGTTTGTGCAGCCAATCGAATGAGATTATGGATTTTCGGCGGAAAATCAGAAGTATTGTCTTTAACCCAATGTGCTTTCAATAATTTTTCTAAAACTAAATGTCCGAAAAATAAGGCTTGCAAATACTTTTTCTTTTCGAAAAGTATTTGCGTCACTTCCCAGTCTTCTTGTGCCGTAACTTTCCAATAATTGATATAATCTATCTTGGTCATTCACTTCTTTTATGCAAAAATAACTTTTTTTATAAAAATCGTGAAATTTTTTTTAATCTAAGACTTTAAATCAATCATAAAATAAAAAAGCGAGAACAGGCGCAGGTTATTGCGTTTTTATTTTAGAATACAATTTTTTTGCCGCCGTGTTGTTACTGCTCGTACATTTACTTTCTTTTGTCTTGATACAAAAGAAACGGTAGTATATCGGGTATGCTCGCATTAAGGCGCGAGAGCCGAACATATAGCCGGAGGCGATTTTATGTTCTTGATTTTTTCTTTGCTATTTTCTTTGCACTCGAACAAAAGAAAGTAAATTCACGCAGGGCAATAACGGCTCAGTTTTTTTCACTTTCACTTTTCAACTAAATAGTGCTGCTCGTACATTTACTTTCTTTTTTATAAAGGCAAAACAGTTGAAAGTTGATAATTGACAGTTGACAACGAGCAGGCGCAGAAGCCGAACATAAAGCCGGAGGCGACCTTCTTGATTTTTTCTTTGTTACTTTCTTTTGTATCAAGACAAAAGAAAGTAAATTCACGTATGGCATTAACGGCGCTACAACAGACCCAGTGTAAAAATTTTTTAACTTGAATAGGCTTGAAAGCGCACAAATCGAAATGGTGCGGTTTTTTTGTCGCCGTGTTGTTGCTGCTCGTACAGTTACTTTCTTTTGTCTTGATACAAAAGAAAGTAACAAAGAAAAAATCAAGAACATAAAATCGCCTCCGGCTTTATGTTCGGCTCGGCTTTTTGCACTTTCAATTTTCAATTATCAACTTTCAACTGTTTTAAATTGGATACACTCTCAACTGCACAAACCGAAATTGCGCGGTTTTTTTGCCGTCGTGTTCTTCTAAAACGCTTCTATGTGTAAACAAAAAACCCTCTGTGGAATAATTCACAGAGGGTTTTTTATTTCAATCCGGCCGAAGCCGGATACGGGTTTAGTAGAAAACGTGTAGAACAATTAACTAAATTAATTGAATCGTTTCAATCCAGCCGAAGCCGAATACGGGTTTAGAAGGCGTGCCTATTCAACTATTTCCTATTCAATAGCTTAAAGAAAAAGACACTCAAAAAAAATTATCTAACATGGTTTGCACAAAACAGATCAAACAACTTTTTACCTCCGATACAAAGATAATTTATTTTTTACATTATAAAAAAAATTTCGACTTTTTTTTCCATAAATCTTCCCAAATTATTTTATTGCCTTGCCAAACTACATCTTTAACGGCATCGCTGTCCAAAGGAATATACATAACGCTATCGTCGGGCAATGTGTTTTCGATGTACTGTACGTTCAGAAGTTTTTCTATTTTTGTTTTTAGTCGCAACATTTCGCCACGTTCAAAATCAGGTGCGACGAATACGGATTTTTGTACGCGCTTGCAGCCGTCGCGCTCTAAAAGTTTTGACAAGCGCAGTCGGCGTTTATCGTCGGATATATCGTAGCAGATAAAAAAATTCATAAGTTGAACTTTAAGCTGTGGGCTGTGAGCCATGAGTTGTGAGTTGAAGAAAAAGCTCACAACTCATGGTTCATAACTCACAGCTTATAATTTATTATTCCTGAAAAGTATTTTAATCAACGTCAATCGAATGCGTTTAGTGATGTTGTTACTGTTCGATGTATGTTGCTCGGTGCCTTGCTTCAAAAAAATTTTGGTAATGATGATAAGCGTACCGCACACGACGAGCAACATA
>JAYTNA010000562.1:0-2315 GCA_043748865.1 Saprospiraceae bacterium | reverse complement strand
TTCCGCCAACGGACTCGCCACACGTACACCTCTGCCGATTGCCAAACGTGCGACATCGCCTTCATTGAAATTATATTTTACATTCAATCGCGGGACGACGAAAAAACCGTGACCGAAAAGTTCATCGGTGCGCAAACCTGCAATGATTGTCCAATCTGAATAATTTTTTCCAAGCAA
This sequence comes from Saprospiraceae bacterium, assembly GCA_043748865.1. GTDB lineage: Bacteria > Bacteroidota > Bacteroidia > Chitinophagales > Saprospiraceae > JAAFJT01. The sequence continues at coordinate 2,138 of JAYTNA010000562.1, read as the reverse complement.
CGGACGACTGTAAGTATATTCCGCAAATGCACCGAGCGTGGCTTCTTTGTGCGAAAGATTTTGTCCGTTTAAATATGTCGGATAGTCGTCGGCGTGACCGCTTGCACCGTAAATTATTTTATGATCAGTAGTGCCGATGATGGTCGCGTACAAAACATTTCCAAAAACACTACGCTGAACACCCGAATAATTATTATGTCCGATGACGCTGTTCAAATCGTGATAAGTAGCTGAAAATTGCGAACCAAGCGCGTTGTAAGGTTTTTCGAAACCGGTATAAGCAATTTTTGAAAAAAGCGTAACGCGCCGATTTTGAATATCAACGGTGTAAGGGTTTTCAATATTGCCAAGCAGTTGTCCGCTTTCGCGATGGTCAACGAGTGCTTGAACGTGCGTTTGAATCTGCCAATTATTTTTTTCGTAAAACGTTCGATACATTGCGTTCAATTCTTTTTTCAAAGGAATATCTACAAAATAATCGGCATCGCGATCAATTTTATTTTCAAAAATAGAACCATGTAACAATAAACCCGTACTGAAATTGTCGTTCACCACTTTATTGATCTGTACATTCGCTTCAACGCGACCGGTATTTTCTGCATAAACATTCGCAAACAAAAGCAGTTCTTTTCCCGGTTTCACGAGTTCGGTATTTATTTGTCCGGCAATACTTTCCGAGCCATTTTTCACACTGCCCACACCTTTATTTATTTCAATGCTTTCGATCCAAGTACCGGGAATAAAATCACCGGCGAACGGTGTTGCCAAACCGTATAAATCCGGACGGTTTTCGATGAGCAGTTGCGTATAGGGTCCGCGCAAACCGAGCAATTGAATCTCTTTTGCCCCCGTTATCGCATCGCTGTACGTGACATCCACGGTACCGTTGGTTTCAAAACTTTCGGATAGATTGCAGCACGGTGCTTTTTTTAATTCGTTACGCGATATACGTTCCACATTGCGCGTTGCTAAAGTTGAAACGCCGTTCGCTTGTTTTGCGGCGACTTCTACCGTTTTTAATTGTTTGGCAGTGTCGGGTGTTTGCGCGAAAATTGTACACGCGTTCAACCAAAATAGGGAAATGAAAATTATTTTTTTTGACATAATATCTTGCACACTGTGGTTTTTGCTGTGATTATGTTTCATATTTTGTGAGTTTTAACGTCTTTGGTTTATATACAAAGACGCAAGTTTGATTTAAAATTTGATTTTAATACCGCCATTAAAAACTCTGCCTTCGGTGTGGGTATATATTTCTGCGAAAGTCGGGTTGTTATGTGGGGGAAAAACGACTTGTCCAAAACGATTTTGCCTGACATCTAAAAAATTTTCAACATTTATGAAAAAAATAATGTTATTGAATGTCTTTTCGGCAGCCATTCCTAATTCCCAAAATGTAGGACTGTAATTACCGTTTGTCAATCGTTGTTTATCAGAATAATAACCCTCAAATGCCCATTTAAAATTATGCTCTTTTTCAAAAACAAGGTTGAACAACAAACGTTGCTTCGGTACTAACGGAATATCTTTATTATCGCCGGATATGTATTCTGCTTTTACTTCCGTATAAGAATAAGCCGCAAATAATTTTATCCAATTATCAATAACCAATCGTGCATTTGTTTCAAAACCATAAGAACGTACCGGTAGCGTAGCGTTTTGAAAATAATAGGCGTTAATAGCATCTTGTTCTGATACTAAAGGCTGATTAATTTGCGTGCAAAAAAACAATTGATTAATGGACAAAAAGACATTATCGGAAAGTGCCGTTTTGTAATTCACATCAAAAGACCCGCCGTAACTGTGTTCCGTTCGAATGTTTGCGCTCAAAGGTATTACATTTTTAAAAGATAAACTTTCCGTTTGTTCCGAAAAAATCGTGGGCGTTTTATAACCTAAACCACCGCCGAGACGCGTACTTATTTTATCCGAAATTTTGTAAAGTAAAGACAAACGCGGCAATACAAATAAGCCATAATCAAGCACATAATCCAATCGAAGGCCGCCTTCAAGTAATAATTTTTCATTAATATCCCAATTGTCTTGAACATAAAGTCCGGTTGTAAATTGGCTGTAATCCCGTTTTATTTTACTACTGTCCGCAGCTTCCTTAAAACTATCATACAATACATTCGCTC
>JAYTNA010000561.1:0-1734 GCA_043748865.1 Saprospiraceae bacterium | reverse complement strand
AAAAATATTTTTCATGTCGGTTTATTTGAAAATCCATATTTGGATGTTGAGAATACTAAAACCATTGTCGGCAAACCGGCATTTATGCAAGCCGGTTTTGAAGCGCAACTCAAATCAATTGTTCTTTTGAAAAATAAAAAACAAACTTTGCCTTTACAAACCGGCAAAACGGTTTACGTGCCTAGAAAATTCACACCTGCGGGCAGAAATTTTATGGGTGAACCAACACCGGCAAAATCGGATTATCCTGTCAATATAAACATCGTAAAAAAATATTTCAAAACGACAGACAATCCGGATTCCGCAGATTATGCTTTAGTTTTTATTAATAATCCGAACACCGGCAACGGTTACGATTCGACAGATGTGCGCAAAGGTGGTAACGGATATGTGCCGATTAGTTTGCAATACGGCGAATATACTGCGACAGAAGCACGCGAAACAAGTTTAGCCGGCGGCGACCCGATGGAAAAATTTACGAATCGCAGTTATAAAGGTAAAACCGTAAAAGCAACGAATATTTCCGATTTGGCAATGGTAACGGAAACTTACGCAAAAATGAAAGGCAAACCGGTTATTGTTTCTGTAACGATGGATAACCCGATGGTGTTCAGCGAGTTTGAAAAACAAGCAGATGCTATTGTGGTTAATTTCCGTGTTCAAGACCAAGCACTTTTAGATATTATTTCCGGTAAATCCGAACCGTCAGCTTTACTCCCGATGCAAATGCCTTTGGATATGTCCACTGTAGAAAATCAAAAAGAGGATGTTCAACAAGATATGAAATGTCACGTTGATTCAGAGGGATCGGTTTATGATTTTGGTTTCGGAATGAATTGGAAAGGAAAAATTAAAGATGCGAGAACAACGCGATTCAAATAATTTTTTATTATTGATTAAATATCTCTGTAGCATCGGATTCATTTTCGATGCTATATTTTTTTAAAAATGAATTCTGTCGGGGTAAACTAAAACTTTGTCGAAATTAAAGTGCAGAACACAACTAAAGGCTGTTCTTTGTCTTATTAATTCATTGGTAGTCAAATATAAAAAATGCTAAAAAATTCGACAAGTTTCCTAATTGTTTTTTTATTTTTATTGGGAGGTTTTGAATCCGATTTGAATGCACAAAATGAAAAACAAAAACCGGTTGTCGATTCAACTTTGTATAAAATTATTGCTCATCAAGATTCAATTTTATTTAACGCGTTTAATTCGCAAGATTTAGAAACGATGAAGAAAATATTTTCAGAAGATTCCGAATTTTTTCACGATAAAGGCGGTTTAGCTACTTATGACAAAACAATAAGTAATTTTAAAAAATGTTTGATCAAAATATCGGATTAAAACGAGAGTTAGTACCGGGCAGTCTCGAAGTTTATCCCATTAAAGATTTTGGTGCAATTGAAATTGGCGCACATACTTTTTGTCATATAGAAAACGGGAAAAATGACTGCGGCACTTTTAAATTCGTTGAGGTATGGAAAAATAACAAAGGCGAGTGGAAACTTACACGTATCATCAGTTATGATCATTGATGAGACGATGGATGATAGATTTAAGTTGAAAATTTTTTTTGAAAATAAAAACGCACGAAGAAAATTTTTCTTCGTGCGTTTTTATTTTTTGCAAATCCAGAATCCAAAATTAATTTATCGCTATCACCGATTTTATTTCCGGCAACTGCTGCATAATGGCGCGTTCAACCCCGGCTTTCATCGTCATTTGCGACAT
>JAYTNA010000560.1:0-2282 GCA_043748865.1 Saprospiraceae bacterium | reverse complement strand
CTAAAACAACGTGGCGATGCAAATGCTCTTCCGACATTTTTGTTTCCTTATCTGCATCTTTTTTTATATCTGCTTGCTCTTCTTTATACTTTTCTATTTTGGCTTCAATCTCTTTCGACGGTTCTTTTCCGTTGGCAACATAAACATCATTCCTTGCCGCATAAATTTCCGATTTAATACCTTTTGCTTGATAATATGCCCATTGATCAGATGCTTTTATTTGTTCAAGCATTGCTTCACTTTCAAAATGCCCTGCCATTAAACTTGTAATGGCAGAAAGTACGGAGATAATCGCAGTAGTTAATGCGACTCGACCAATCCAACTGCTCATCATGCCGCCACCTCCCGTTTCGGCATGTGTGCCATGACTTTGTTCGTGTACGGCTTCTTCAATTTTTTCATTCAAATGCTCCATTGGCACTTCAGGTGCTTCCATAATTTTTTATTGTTTTTTTGATATAAAGTAAAAAGAGTTTCAATTCAAAAACAAAAATAACCAAAATAAATATCACACAATCTATTTGAGTTATTTATTTTCGGTAGAAGATTTTAAGTACAGAACTTCAATACTTGAAAAAAAGAAAAAGGCGTTCCGAATAAATCGAAACGCCTTTTCTTGATTCTAAAACACCACCGAATTAATTACTTCTTTCGGCAGCATTGTGTTTTTTGCGATAAATTTTTTTGCTTTCTGCATTCATCTCTTTGTTAATCTGCGTTTTTTCATCTTTAGTTAATTTACCGCCATTTGCTGCTCTTTCAGCTTTGACTTGTGCGCGCATACCTTTTTCTTGCCCTCTAATATTTCTTGCTTCTTTTTTTATCAACTCACCCGATTTAACACCTTGTTGAATCCGGTCGTGTTGGTTTTCAAGACGGGCATTTACTTCATTAGGTTTCGCAACGGGCGTTGTAGTTGTTGGTGTTGTTTGTGCGTGAATAATGGCTAAAGAGCAAAAAAACATCGCCAAAGCGATTGCAAATTTGAATTTCATAAAAAAAGTTGTTAAAAATTTTTAAGTGAAAAATTTCACGTTCCTGAATATCTAAAAGACTTTAATTTGACAACATGGTTTAAATACTTACCGGTTTCTTAACTTTATTTTAACTTTACTGTGTTTAAACAGAAGATAAAATTAAACCTTTTTTTAGTTTTCTACAAAAAAAATGAAAATTAAACTCTGAAAGTTGGTGCTTTATTCGTTGTTCCACAGGCATCCTGCCATAAATTTTTGAACACGCGCTTTTTTCATTCGGTTAATAGGCCTATTTTTATTTTTAAATTTTATCAATTTTCCATCCAACCTTTTTAAGCGGTGTTGTTAAAAGAATAATTAATTTTATGAATGAATGATGGATTGAGTCAAGAAAAATTTATCGTTCATTATTCATCATCAACCGTTGTCATTTTTAGTTTTCTTCATTTTTGTAACAGGTAAATAATAAATTGGAGTATTGATTATTAGAGTTAAATCCGGAAAATATATTAACGAGAATTGGCGAATAAGAGCCGTTAATTAAATTTTTTTTGTATTTTTGCACATCATTTTTGTTCCTTTCAAGCATAAAAATTACAAACCTATTACAACCTAACTATATACCGTACAATGAATCTGATTTACACCGCAACTGAACGCTTTTTGCGTTATGTGCAGATTGATACACAAGCTGATGCCGCATCTCCGACAGCTCCATCAACGCAAAAACAAAAAGATTTAAGCACATTACTCGTCAAAGAACTAAAAGCAATGGGTATCCATGATGCCGAGATGACGGAGCATGGTTACGTTTATGCTACAATCCCATCTAATTCGATAAAAAAAAATGTACCGACGATTTGCTTTTGTGCACACGTTGATACGGCTCCCGATGCAAGTGGAACTCATGTGAAACCGATTGTACATAAAAATTATCAAGGAGATGATATTGTTTTGCCGGACGACAGCACCCAGATAATTCGCCAAAAAGATTATCCCTATTTGAAAGATTTAATAGGACACGATATTATTACAGCAAGTGGTTTAACGCTTCTCGGAGCCGATGATAAAGCCGGCGTTGCAGAAATCATGGACTTAGCTTATCAACTCAAAAATAATTCGGATATAAAGCACGGAAAGATTCGCATTTTATTTACCACCGATGAAGAAATCGGTAGAGGTGTTGATCATGTCGATTTGAAAAAATTAAATGCCGATGTCGGTTACACGCTCGATGGCGGCAGTGCCGGTGATATAGAAAACGAAACTTTTTCTGCGGATGGTGCTGAGGTTACTATTCAAGGT
>JAYTNA010000559.1:0-3244 GCA_043748865.1 Saprospiraceae bacterium | reverse complement strand
CAACTATTTTTTATTAAACAACCATAGCATACATTTTAAATCACTACCAAAATTATTTATTACACTCGGCAAAAATACGCTAATTAAAGTTTTTTAGGGAATTGTTTTGTGAAATAGGTTTTTCACAAAAATTTAAAACAAAAAAGCCTTTACACAGCAATTGTGTAAAGGCTTAAAACATTACAAACATTATGAAAAATCAAACACTTATTTTTCTATTGAAAGTTGAAAGTTAAAAGTAAATAACTTTCATCTTTCAACTTTCAATTATTATTTCACTTCTTCGTAGCTCGCATCTTCAACGTGTGGACCTTTACCGTTGTCATTGGCATTGCCTGTATGCTCGGTATGTTGTTCCGGGCCTGCACCGTCGGCAGCGCCTTGAGTTGCGGCGTACATATCTTGACTTGCGGCACTCCATGCTTCGTTTAAAGCAGCCATTGACGTATCAATTTTCGCTTCGTCTTGTATTTTATGCGCTTCTTTCAATTCTGCTACTGCGTGTTCTATCGCACCTTTTTTATCTGCAGGAATTTTATCGCCGTACTCTTTCAATTGTTTTTCCGTTTGGAAAACAAGCGAGTCGGCTTGATTTAATTTTTCTGCTTTTTCGCGCACTTTACGGTCGGCATCAGCATTTACTTCTGCTTCGCTTTTCATACGCGCTACTTCTTCTTTGCTCAAACCCGTGCCGGCTTCAATGCGTACTTGTTGACGTTTGCCGGTGCCTTTATCAAGTGCAGATACTTCGATAATACCATTTGCATCAATATTGAAACTCACTTCAATTTGAGGCACACCACGCGGTGCCGGCGGAATACCGTCGAGAACAAAGCGTCCAATTGCGCGATTATCGCGTGCCATCGGGCGTTCACCTTGCAAAACGTGTACTTCTACACTCGGTTGATGATCGGCAGCAGTTGAATAAACTTTTGATTTTTTTGTCGGAATCGTTGTATTTGATTCAATCACCACGTCGTACATACCGCCCATAACTTCAATTCCTAAAGATAAAGGTGTTACGTCGAGTAACAAAATATCTTTTACATCGCCGGAAAGTACTCCGCCCTGAATAGCAGCACCCAAAGCAACAACTTCATCCGGATTTACTGAACGGTTTGGTTTTTTACCAAAAAATTCTTCCACAACTTGTTGAATTTTTGGAATCCGCGTTGAACCACCTACTAAAATAACTTCGTCAATATCTTTTGCCGTTAAGCTCGCATCTTCCAATGCTTTTTTGCAAGGAGCAAGTGTGCGTTGAACAAGACTATCTGCCAATTGCTCAAATTTTGAGCGCGTTAATTTTGTCACTAAGTGTTTCGGCACACCATCAACAGCCGTTACATAAGGCAAATTGATTTCTGTTTCTTGCGAACTTGACAATTCGATTTTTGCTTTTTCCGCAGCATCTTTCAAACGTTGCATTGCCATCGGATCTTTGCGTAAATCAATCGCTTCTTGTTTTTTAAATTCATCAGCCAACCAGTCAATAATCACGTGATCGAAATCATCTCCGCCTAAGTGTGTATCACCGTTTGTTGATTTCACTTCAAATACACTGCCGCCGAGTTCCAAAACAGAAATATCAAAAGTACCGCCACCCAAATCGAACACCGCAATTTTCATGTCGCGGCTCAATTTATCTAAACCGTAAGCCAAAGCAGCAGCAGTCGGTTCGTTGATGATACGTTTCACGGTTAAGCCCGCGATTTCACCTGCTTCTTTCGTGGCTTGACGTTGCGAGTCGTTGAAATATGCCGGTACTGTAATAACAGCTTCTGTAATACCTTGACCCAAAAAGTCTTCGGCAATTTTTTTCATTTTCTGCAATACCATTGCAGAAATTTCTTGCGGCGTGAATAAACGTCCATCAATGTCAACGCGTACGGTGTCATTATCACCGCGCACAGTTTTATACGAAGCGCGTTCTACTTCGTGTTGTTTTGTAACTTCGCTGAAACGTTGTCCCATGAAACGTTTGATGGAAGCAATCGTTTTCGCCGGATTTGTAATCGCTTGGCGTTTTGCCGGGTCGCCTACTTTTCTTTCGCCGTTCGGCATAAAAGCAACAACGGACGGTGTTGTACGACGACCTTCATCGTTCGCAATAACAACAGGTTCTGCGCCTTCCATTACTGCTACGCATGAGTTGGTTGTTCCTAAGTCAATACCAATTATTTTAGCCATAATTTATTCTGTGATTGATGTTTCTATTGTTAGAAGTTTCTTGATGTTTTAAGTATAATTCTTATTTACAAATGCAATGCCACGCGATTTTTTCTGCCAAAAATGAAAGGCAGAGTATTTTAATAAAAAAAAATTATAAAATTTTGTCAGTTTGCAAATTTTTATCTGACGAAATGACAGAGGTTAATTGATAATGAAAGTCCTATTAAATTTACTCGCTTCCAACTTTCGACTTTCAACTTTCAACTTTCAGTCAATTTCTTTATCTTCGCACTGTCAGATTTTAAAAGAAAAATAATGAAACAAAACCAAAAAGTATTTTCAATGACTTACAACTTTTCAAAAAAAACAATTCGGCTACTTTTTTTGATAATCCCAATCGTAAGTTTTTTTATGCATTATTCTATTTTTGAAAAAGAACTTACCGGCGTTCATGTTTGGAGACAATCAGTAACTGAAATAAACATCCAAAATTTTTATAGGCACGATTTCAATATTCTTAATCCAAGAGTAAATAACATAGATGGAGGAAATTTCGGACATGGTATTGACCGTTTAGAATTTCCACTTATGCAATGGTTAATTGCCGGAGTACACAAAGTTTTCGGTGAAAAAATACTTATTAGTCGTATATGCTTATTTGTCATCGGCTTATTCGGCGTTTGGGGTATGTTTAATCTCTTGAAAAATATTTTTAAAGATGAATTTTTAAGTTTATTGGGGGCTTGGGCTTTTAATTTTTCGCCGGTATTTTATTATTACACCATGAATCCGATACCGGATAATTTTGCACTGTGTATGGCGATTTGGGGTTTATCCTATTTTTTCAAGCATCTAAATAACCAAAAACTACGGGACGTAATTTTTTCTGCATTCTTTTTAATGCTTGCCGCGCTGACCAAATTACCATTTGTTATTTTCGGAATCGCACCTGCAATTTTTGTATTAAAAAAAATGGTACTGATTTAAAATGTATGCTCTGTTTTAATAAGCGATTTATGCTTATTTCTTAAATGAATGTATGCTTTTAGGATACCGTAATGCATATCATCCT
>JAYTNA010000558.1:0-4417 GCA_043748865.1 Saprospiraceae bacterium | reverse complement strand
TGCACGCAAAGAAGAAGACAGTTTGCATTACGAAAAATACGACATGAAGACGGGTGAAACTTTCACCCCAAATAAATTGACGAAAAAAACGCCGCCCTTCAGCATAACGATTGATAGTATCACAGAGCATCCGAAAACAATAAAATATCAAGCGGAAAAAACGGATATTGCTTTGGGGGTTTATATGACGTTAAGGCGTGTAGTTACAGACTCACTGACAGAAAAAAATAAATTGGATAAATCTAAACTCCAAAATCCAAAATCGAAAATCGAACAGATCATGCCGATTGTGTTGGTGCGTGAAAACAATGCGTATCAGTTACCGGCAACGGCGAATGATTTAGGTGTTCGCGTGAAAATAGAACCGGAAATTTTTCAACGCATGATGGCATCTATCGGCAAAAACGGTGGACAAGAACTGACATTTACGGAAGGACAGGAGCAACAATTTGGCGACAGCAAAATTACTTTCAGCAGTATTGATACGAAACCGGATGTCGGTAACTTTAATTTGCAACCGAATGATTTAACTTTTGGTGTTAATTTAACGATTACATCGCCGAAAGGCATTTTTTTAGCGAAACCAATTTACGTCATTCGCGGCACACAACCGATTCCGATTTCTGATGAAGTGCGCGATTTAGGATTAAATTTCATTATTTCGAAAGTAAAACCGGAAACGCGTCAATTTATGATAAAAGTTTCCGAGCGCGACTTAAAATCCGTTACGTTTCCGATTGCAATTGCCGAAGATGCACCACGCACCGATTATATTGTTTTGGAAGCAACCGTTAATCCCGGTATTAATTTAGTATGGGTCGGTTGTATTTTGATGTTGTTTGGATTGGGTACTGCGATGATGTATCGGCTTAAACGGTGATTTTCGAGATTTGAGCCGGACAAGATTTTAGCAGGTTTAATAACTAAAAAAAATAATAGAAATTACCACCAAGATACACATCAAGTCGTACATGAAACACATTGTCTTTGTGAACTATGTACGGACTGATGTGTCTGAGTGATAAATTCTCGAATATTGAAAAAACCTTGTTTATCGTAAAAATCCTGTAAATGATGGTTTTTTTACAGTATTATGTTTATCTTTCGGCGACTTTTACTGAATATAATGCGTCTTAATTGCGTTAACATTGTTTTACGTTTCATCATCTAAATGTATTTTTATAATTGCATGAAAAAAATCTTTTTACGCGCTACGCTCTTCTCTTTGATTAATTTTTGCTTTATTTTTTTCGGAAACGCGCAGGTAAATCTTTGTGGTATAAGTATGGACGATATTCATGCCAATGCGTCTATTATTAAAGAACTCCGCGCTAAATATCCTCAAGGTACGACTTCCGAATTACGTGCAGTATCTTATGTTCCCGTTTGGTTTCATATTGTTTCTCTAACAGATGGGACCGGCGGTGTTCCGGAATGGAAAATTTTGGATATGTTGTGCAATTGGAATAAAATTTATAACGACAACGGTATCGCGCTGCAATTTTACATCAAGGGATTTGATTACATTAAAAGTGACGCAACTTACAATTATCCGCGCAGTTTGACCGGTGATGCGGGTGTACGCAGCAATAAAAAGGCTGATGGTGCTAATGTTTATATCACTAACGGTGCCGGAGCAAAACCGAATGACGGTACTTTAGCTTACTTTTCTAATAAACAATACACGAGCGATCCAAGTTATACGAATGATTGGATTGTGATGCTTAGATCGCAAGTGACCAGTTCTGTTAATGATGCTTATACGATTGCACACGAAATGGGGCATTTTTTCAGTTTGCTACATACTTTTAATGGTTGGGAACCGGCACAGTTTATTGCTACAGTCGCAAAGCCTTGTGCGGATATTTATGCAAGCGATAAAGTAACATTGACAGAAAAGCACAGCAGAGGTGTAGATGGCAATTGCGCGGATGCCGGCGATTATATGTGCGATACACCCGAAGATTATGATTTTGGTTACGGTTACAGCGGGTGTACTTGGATAGGCTCTGCACAAGATCCGAATTGTGTACCTGTTACGCCATCAGAAAAAAATATCATGGGTTATTTTGTGGGTTGTTTGAATAATTTTTCAGCGCAACAAAAAGAAGCGATTATTAATAATTATACTTATGACAGAGGTCGCCAATATTTACGCGATTTGAATATTACGCCGAGTTTGGTTGATTTGGGAACAACAACAATCGTTTCTCCGGCAAATGCTTCTACAGTCAATGGTTTTGATAATATAACTTTGTCGTGGTCTCCAACTACGGGTGCAACAGGATATTATGTGCAAATAAGTACGAGTGCAAGTTTTGCCTCTAACGAATATCATTTCCTGACAACTAATGCTAATGCAAGTATTAATATCAATTTAAATAACACAAGTGCCGCATTTTTACAACCGAATGTAAATTATTACTGGCGTGTACGCCCGATGAGTTCTTATAAAAACTGTGCGAATTTTGTTACCGGCAGATTTGCAACAACTATCGGCTCCGGTGTGAATAATATTGCCGATGTGAGTGATTTTAGTGTGTATCCGAATCCGATTACTAATACAAAATCAGTTGAGTTGACTTTATCTTTAGAAAAATCTTTAAATGCCGTTATTAAAATTGTCGGATTAAACGGACAAATTATCAATCAACAAAAACAACATTTCGATAGCGGTTTTACAACACATCATTTAGATTTGTCGAATTTGCAAAACGGTATGTATATTTTACGTATCGAATCAGATAGAGGTGTATTGAACAGTAAAATAACAATGGCGAATTAATTAATAATGAACATTGAACAATGAATAGTTTTTTAGAGATTTGATTGATAATTAGTATTCTAAAACTAAGGAATGAGAAAGAAATAAGTCTAACGGTGGAACTTATTTCTTTCTCACTCCTAAGCATCCCGCATTTTCTCATGTAGAATTTTCGGGATGTTTTAGTTAATAGCGACTAATTTAATAATTAATTCCCGTTTTCTCATGAAATATAACCGTTTTCTAAAAATATACGCTTTGAGAATAACTTACCTGTTTGTGGTACATTTTTTGACAAGTTTCTATAAACACACTCTGAATCAAATTTTTAATCGTTAATCGTTATTCAAAACCGGACAGATAATAAGAACAAAAACGATTTACGGATAACGACCAATAAATATGCCCAAGTCTTTTCCTTTTTATAAACAGCATGATGCCATGGATTGCGGTGCAACGTGTTTGCGTATGATTGCGCGGCATCACGGGCGTTTTTATTCTTTGGAATATTTGCGCGACCTCACTTATTTAGCAAAAGATGGCGTGTCTTTAATGGATATTGCGGCGGGTGCGGAAAAAATTGGGTTTAATACTTTAGCTGCAAAAGTAGATTGGAATAGATTGGAAAAAGGATTACCACTGCCACTCGTTGCACATTGGCGTCAACAACATTTTATTGTGGTGTATGAAGTAGAGAAAAATTTTGTTTATGTTGCCGATCCTGCTTCCGGTAAATTTAAAATAACTAAAGAAGATTTTTTAGACGGTTGGGCGAGTACTTTGCGCGACGGACAACAGCAAGGGGTCATACTTTTATTTGAAACGACGCCTAATTTTTTTGAACGCGAAGGTGTGAAAAATAACCGTTCCGGTTTCGGGCATTTGTTTTCTTATTTGCATCAATATCGCCCTTTGCTGTGGCAAATTTTGATCGGTTTGTTAGCGGGTTCTTTGTTGCAATTGGCTTTTCCTTTTCTCACGCAAGCCGTCGTTGATATCGGTATCAACACAAAAGATATTTCATTCATCAAACTCATTTTAATCGGGCAGATAATTTTATTTCTCTCCGCTACTTCCGTCGAATTTATTCGCAGTTGGATTTTGATGCATTTAGGTATGCGTTTAAATATTTCATTGATTTCCGATTTTCTCATTAAACTGATGAAATTGCCGCCGCGTTTTTTCGATTCAAAACAAACCGGCGATTTGTTGCAACGTATTTCAGATAATCAACGCATCGAGCAATTTTTGACTTCAAGTATTCTTTCATCCGGTTTCGCGGTGATTAATTTTATTGTTTTCGGAATTGTTTTGCTGATTTATAATGCAACAATTTTTTGGGTGTATATTTTTTTTACGTTTTTATATTTGGGTTGGATAATTTTATTTTTGAAACGCCGTAAAGAACTTGATTACAAAAGATTCGATAAAATGTCTGAAAATCAATCAACACTCATACAATTGATTTCCGGCGTCAATGAAATAAAATTACACAACGCCGAGCGACAAAAACGTTGGGAATGGGAGCGTACGCAAGCTAAATTGTATCGCGTCTCAATCAGTTACCTTGCGCTTCGACAATGGCAACACGCAGGTACTTCGTTTCTGAATGAATTAAAAAATATTATCGTCACTTTTATTGCCGCGAGTGCC
>JAYTNA010000557.1:0-5997 GCA_043748865.1 Saprospiraceae bacterium | reverse complement strand
TCCAAATTAGGATACGGGAATTTACGAATTGAGTTCAACAGTTCAACTGTATCGCTCAATCCGTTGTAATTTACGGTAATAATTGAGATTTGTGGAAATTTTCTCAAAAAATAAAATGGTTATTGGTTATCGATTATCAGTTATGAATTATAGATTCAAAATCTATAATTCATAACTGATAATCGATAACCATTTTAAACGTTTTCTTTTTGAATGATAGCGAAAGGTGTTTTCGCTAAAATTTTTAAATCATACCAAAAATTATGATTTTTTGCGTAGGTTACATCAAGATTGATGCGCTCTTCTACAGACATATCGTTACTGCCCCGTTTCATAATTTGCCATAAACCCGTGATGCCTGCCGGTGCAAGAAAACGATAAGCCGCTTCTTCTTTAGTTAAACATTCTGCTTCGTACAAAGGCAACGGACGATTACCGACGAGAGACATATCGCCTTTCAAAATATTGAACAATTGCGGCAGTTCATCAATACTTGTTTTTCTGATGAAACGCCCGACACGTGTAATACGCGGATCGTTTTTAAATTTTACGAAAGTTGTATCGGTATTGCCGTACTGATTCAAATGTTTCATTTCTCCTAAACGGCTGTCTGCATCTTGATACATCGAACGAAATTTCAAAAAATCAAAAACTTGAAAACCCGAACCGCTTCTTTTCGATTTATAAATAACCGGGCCTTTCGATTCTAAACGAATCAAGACTGCGGTAGTGATAAGTATAGGACTGATAATAATTAGGCCGATACTTGCTGCCGAAATATCTAAAGCGCGTTTCCAAAGAGAAATTTTTATAGATAAGTCTTCGTTTTTTAATTCAGCTGCATCAACCTGTGCTTTAAAATCGTGCAAAAATTCTACGCGTTCTTTTAAATTTATACAATCGAAAGGCATTTTATAACAATCATCAACGCCGAAATTTAAAATATTAATGTCAATTGTCGTGCCTTTTTTTGCTACTGCTATCACAGGTACCGAAGATAGTATTGGATTGGTGCGCAATTTTTTTACAAAAGCAAAGTCTTGGTGTGAAAGAATCTCGTAATCTGCAACAATCGCGTAAGGTACCTCATGTGAATTTTTTAATCCAATAATGTAATCTAAATAGGTATCCGATAAATGTGCTTTGATAATATCAATAGAGTAAGGCACATTAAGATTAGTAAAGTCAGATACGCAAGCATCAACATTTATGAGTACTAAATCTTGCGTTTTCGCTAAACGTAAATCGGGTAAGGTTTTGATCATAGTAAATTTTGTTTGAACTAAGTTGAAAGTGTTCTAAAATTGTAAGATTATTTTATTACAGGTGTGTTGCTTTGAGATTCCCTAAGTTGTTTTAAAATTCTAAACCAGAACGTTGTTTTCTATATTCTCTAAAATGGTGCGTACTTTATCTTTGAAATTCAAAATATTAAATGGTTTTTTTACAAAACCCGAAACACCTAATTCAAATAAACTTTCCATTTCAAGTGGCGTAAAACTACCGGATACTAATAAGACAGGTAAATTTCGGAATAAACCGCTTGAACGGATTTGCGACAGAAATTTAAAACCATCTACATGCGGCATTTGAAGATCTAAGATGATTAAATCAGGCATCACAAGTGTTTTTGACAGCCAAGCCAAGGCTTCAATGCCGTTAGATTGTGTAACAATATTAAATTCTTTTTTCAACGATAAACCCATCAAAATACGCATTGCTTGATGGTCTTCGATGATTAACAGTGTAGGTTTCTTTGTCAGTATGCCCATATTGAATGGTAAGATTTAAGTTATATTTAAAAGCGTAAGTTCCTCAAATAAAAATAAGAAAACACCCGCTCAAAAACGAGCAGAAAATAACAGGAAGAATTTTGAATAAAGTACGTGCTATTCACGAGCTTTAGGATAATAAGTTTAATTCAGTATGCTTACTTTAAAAGCTATAGTTCGTATGTTTCAATTGAAATTATTTGTGTACAATTTTCTTAAATTAACACTGAAATCATTTGTCACAACAAAATTAGCTACTTGAATTATAAAAAGCAATAATTTTTGCGTTTTACAGTCACATTTTAATTGTTTTTATCTTTCAAATTTAATGCCTATTTGACGTA
The DNA here is from genome assembly GCA_043748865.1 of Saprospiraceae bacterium. GTDB lineage: Bacteria > Bacteroidota > Bacteroidia > Chitinophagales > Saprospiraceae > JAAFJT01. The sequence continues at coordinate 3,881 of JAYTNA010000557.1, read as the reverse complement.
AGGATGTTTAAAAGTGACTTTTTTTAACAGTTTTTAAACGGTATTTTATAAATTTTATTTAATTAATGATATAATACATTCTCTTTCAAGCGTATACTTTTTACGTGATTTTATCTCGCTGAAATTTTTACCGTTTATTAGGTATTAAAAAAATATTTCAAACTTCATAAAAGATTGTCACTGAAATTTAAAAATTAGAATTTAACGATAAAGTATTTTTTAATTTTTCGTTTTAATTATAATTGTGACATGAATATTTTTAATTTTTTGAATTGAAATACCGAAGTTGCAACCGTAGAGATATTTTTAGTGTTTAGAAAGAAATATAAATATTACTTCAACTTTAAACAATCATTTTTTTATGAAAAAAATAATTTTTTTAGCTTTATCGGTGGTTTTATTATTGCAATCCTGCCAATCTCAAATTAAACAATTGGCAGTAGGAGATGCTGCGCCAATATTTTCGCTGAAAGACCAAAACGATAAAGTATTTGATATCAAAGATTATATCGGCAAAAAAAAATTAGTTATTTATTTTTATCCGAAAGACGAAAGTGGTGTTTGCACAAAAGAAGCCTGCGCTTTCCGCGATAACTTTACGGATTACACAAATGCCGGAGCAATGGTCATCGGCATCAATAATGAAAGTGTGGAAACGCACAAAAAATTTCAAGAGCATCACAATTTGCCGTTTGTTTTATTGAGCGACCCGAAAAAAGAAGCGATAAATGGTTTTGGCGTAAAAGATTTTTTCACCATGACGGGCAGAGAAACTTTTGTCGTTGATTTGAACGGAAAAATTGTTTACACTTATAATTCTTCTTCTCAAGGCGAAAAACACGCAACCGAAGCGTTGGCTTTCATAAAAAGTCTGAAGTAAAAGTTTTTGCCGGTTGAATATTTTAGAAAATAAAAAAAGCGATACTCAATTCGGTTGTGAATTGGGTATCGCTTTTTTTGTTTTTTTAATTATTTATTTGATTAGACTGTAATAAATTTCATGTTATTAAGGCACCGATGTTTTTAACTTTTGCTAATTGTGCTGCGAAAAGCAGACAAGCTGTCAAGTCTTTTTCTTCTAAATCTTCAAAATCATTGAGTATTTCTTCATGTGTCATATTTGAAGCTAAAAGTTCTAAGATATTTTCAACAGGATAACGCAAACCGCAAATGACCGGTTTGCCGTGGCAAATATCATGACCGATAGTTATTCTACTTAATAATTGTTGTTCCATCTTTATTCCTTATTTCAGATAAAATTATTTTAATAGTTAACTTTACAAAACAAATTTACATAGTTTTTGATGTTTATCAAAATAATTTTTGAGAAAATCCCGGTTCAGATAATAATTAAACGCGCCTTCTCCAATGCTTTATGTAACCCACTCACATCCGTACCGCCCGCCGTAGCAAAAAAAGGTTGACCGCCGCCGCCGCCTTTTATTTCTTTTGCTAATTCGCGAATGATAGTGCCGGCATTGAGTCCACGTGATTTTACCAAATCTTCGCTGATGCGAATTGTCAATTGTGGTTTATCGTCATTGATAGTTCCAAAAACGATGAAAACAGATGCACCAATTTCTTTTTCAAGATTGTATGCTAAAGTTTTTATACTATTCGCATCGTGAATCGGTAGGGTAGTGATGAGTGTCTGAATACCATTGATGTTTTTGAAGTGCGTGCGCAAATCTTTTTGCAATGCTGCGGCTTTTTCAATCATCAAAACATCCAATTGTTTTTGCAGATTTTTATTTTCTTCTTGCAAAGCGTGAATGCGCTCGACAACATTTTTCGGATTTTTCAGTGCCGCTTTCACCGCATTCAACTCTGAAAGTTGTTCAGTAATGTGTTTTTCAGCAGCACCGGCAGTGACGGCAGAAATGCGACGAACACCTGTGGCGGATGATTCTTCAGAAATTATTTTGAATAAACCAATTTGTCCGGTCGTATTTACGTGACAACCGCCGCAGAGTTCTTTTGAAAACGTCGGGTCAATTGTTACCATACGCACGGTCTCACCATATTTTTCACCGAAGAGCATCATTGCACCGGATTCACGCGCTTTTTCAATACTAATTTCTTCGGATGTACGCGTGACGTTTTCCCTGATTTTTGAATTCACGATGCTTTCTATTTCAGAAATTTGTTCGTCGCTTACTTTTTCAAAATGAGAAAAATCGAAACGCAAATAATTTTCATTCACCAACGAACCTTTTTGTGCAACGTGTGTACCTAAAATTTTTCTTAAAGCGGCGTGTAACAGATGCGTTGCCGAGTGATTGTTTTCAATTAGATGTCGGCGCGGTGCATCAACGATACTTCTAACACTTTTATCTTCAATAAAATGCGGCAATTTATCCACATAATGAAAAATCAAATCGTTTTCTTTTTTCGTGTCGAGTACTTGAATTTTTTCGCCTTCAAAATACATCACACCGGTATCGCCGACTTGTCCGCCGCCTTCGGCATAAAAAGGTGTGCGACTTAAAACAATTTGATATTGCTCGCCTTTTTTATCTTTTACGGTGCGGTATTTTAATACGTGCGTTTTTTCGATGCGCAATTGATTGTAACCGACAAATTCTACATTTGGTGTTTCGTCCAATAAAACCCAATCGCCGGTTTGTTTTTCGGCATCGGAGCGCGAGCGATTTTTTTGTTCGGCAAGTGCTTTTTCAAAACCTGCTTCATCAATACTTATGCCGCGTTCCGACATTATTAAGCGCGTAAGGTCAATCGGAAAACCGAAAGTATCGTACAAATCAAATGCTATTGTGCCATCTAAAATATTATTGGTAACAGAAATCTGTTCAATTTTTTTCAAACCCAGTTCAAGTGTGCGCAAAAAAGATTTTTCTTCTTCCAGGATTACTTTTTTGACAAATGCTTCCTGTGCAATGAGCTCAGGAAAAACATTTTTAAACGCTTCAGCTAAACTTGGAATCAATTTATGCAAAAGCGGTTCTTTGACATCCAAAAAAGAAAAATAATAACGCACGGCGCGACGCAAAATACGCCGAATCACATAACCTGCTCCGCCACTCGCCGGTAAACAACCGTCGGCAATCGCAAATGCAACGGCGCGAATATGATCAGCAACAACGCGCATCGCTACATCAGTTTTCGCGCTGCGCTCGTAACTGTTCGTATATTTTTTTCCGGTTTCTTTTTCCAACCATTGAATAGTCGGTGTAAAAATATCTGTATCGTAAGTATAATTTTTATTTTGAAGCACCATACACAATCGCTCGAAACCCATACCGGTGTCAACGTGTTTTGCCGGCAACGGTTCTAAATGTCCGTCGGCTTTTCTGTTGAATTGCATGAATACATTGTTCCAAATTTCTACAACTTGCGGGTCATCTTGATTGACCAAAGTTTCGCCGGCAATTTTTGCGCGTTCGCTGTCCGGACGCATATCGAAATGAATTTCACTGCACGGACCGCACGGACCTTGGGTACCCATTTCCCAAAAATTATCTTTTTTGTTGCCGTAAAGAATATGATTTTCAGGCACGTATTTCAACCACAAATTTTTCGCTTCATCATCCGGTTCCAATCCTTCTTTTGCATCGCCGCCAAAAACGGTGGCGTACAATCTATCTTTCGGTAATTTCAAAACTTCCGTCAACAATTCCCATGACCATGCAATCGCTTCTTCTTTAAAATAATCGCCGAAAGACCAATTGCCCAACATCTCGAACAAAGTATGGTGCGTACCATCGAAGCCGACATCTTCCAAATCGTTGTGTTTGCCGCTCACGCGCAAACATTTCTGTGTATCTGCAATGCGCAAAGCCGGCGGCACTTTATTTCCGAGAAAATAATCTTTAAATTGCACCATACCGCTGTTGGTAAACATCAATGTCGGATCGTCTTTC
>JAYTNA010000556.1:0-1814 GCA_043748865.1 Saprospiraceae bacterium | reverse complement strand
TCCCGACGGATTAAGATTTGACAACATAATTTTTATCGAAGGAGAAGACGGCATGTATATTGATGATTTTATTTATCGCCGTATCCCGAAAACAAGACTTTTTGCACAGATCAAACCGGGAAAAATACTTATAGAACCTAATCCCGCGCAAAACTTTGTAACCATAAACATAGATTCTAAAAATGATGAAGTGTGGTCAACTCGATTAACAAATCAGTTGGGACAAACAATGTTCAGCAAAATCGGACAATATAATACCGGTTTTGATATAGATGTCTCTGCTTTTCCAAACGGGTTATATATCGTTGAATATCAATCCGGAACGGAAAAGAAAATTGAAAAAGTAGTAGTACAACATTAAAAGGAATGAATATAAAAAAAGCCTTGCAAAAAATTTGCGGGGCTTTTTTTACAATTATCGGAAATATTTAAATCCGGGTAATTAATTTTCAAAGTCATTTCATCTCCACTACCTTTATACGTTTTCCGCTGCTCAAATAATATCTAATAATTTTATTCGTCTCCGCACTGCTCGGATATTGTTTTATCGCTTCCAATAATTCTTTCTGACTTTGCCCCTCTTCGGTGCTTATTGTGCCGTAACCGAAATAATTACCGTTGCGCACCAACACCACTATTTTTTCATCGGGCGATGAACCGTTTTCAAAAATAAAAAAATCTTTTTCAAACAAAATACTCATCCGTTGTGCGGCTTCCGTTGCGCGCGCATTGTAAGCTTCGGCAGTTTCTTTTTGAACACACGCACCTCTACACAAACCGATTTGATGATTGAAACACGCTTTTTCTATGTCATCAATATCCATTAATTTTTCGCAGAGTTCAAATTGTTGCGCAACGGCGCGTAAATAACCTTTTGCTTCGTGTATTTTTGTAAATTCGCGCAGCACCACATTTTTTCTGCGAATTTCGGGCGTAGTTTTTACGGCGTGAAAACGCAGATAATTATTCGCGTCGTTAAAAGCATAAACGCCGAACGGGAAATGCGTGGCGCGTTGCGCTTTATTAATTTTAGGTTTGTGGCGTTTTATTTCTCTGTCTTCGAGCAAAAGTGCAATGAGTTCGCTGCCGGTTTCTTCGTAATCAATAGTTCTGACGGCATTCTGAAGTTCTAAACCTTTTTTGGTGCGATCGGCAAAATGTTCGGTGATGCGTTTTTTTATGTTGATACTTTTGCCGATATAAATAATTTCATTATTTTTATCTCTGAAATAATAAACGCCGGTGGTTTCCGGTAATTTATTGAGTTGCTCAAACGTAAAACCTTTCGGCAATTGCGTTTCTTTAAAACCTTGTTGAACGAAATCTAAATCACTGTCTTGCGCGTCGTATACATCAATTATTTTTTTGAAAATGACGGCAGTAGCTGTCGCATCTGCCATAGCACGGTGTCTGTCCGTAACTTTTATGCCGAAATGTTTGATAAGATTGCCGAGTGCATAAGATTTTAAACCGGGAAAAGTTTTGCGCGATAGCTTGACGGTGCATAATTTGCGACGGATAAAAGTAAATCCGAGTCGCCTAAATTCTTCTTGAATGAAAGAATAATCGAATTGGACGTTGTGCGCGACAAAAATAGCACCTTCAGTTATTTCAACAATTCTTTTGGCGACTTCATAAAATTTCGGAGCCGTCGCCACCATTTTATCATTAATGCCGGTGATACTCGTGATTTGATAAGAAATAGAGCGTTCCGGATTCAGCAGAGTTTCGTAAGTCTCAATTATTTTTTCGCCATCATGTAGAATGACAGCAATTTCGGTAATTTTTTCACGATTGGCGTACATACCGGTCGT
>JAYTNA010000555.1:0-12327 GCA_043748865.1 Saprospiraceae bacterium | reverse complement strand
GCGAAATCTGCTACGCTCGGTATTCTCGATAAATTATTTACACGCGTCGGTGCGAGTGATAATATTTCTAGTGGCGAATCCACTTTTATGGTCGAGATGAATGAGACGGCGAGTATTATGAATAATATCACAGCGCACAGTCTTATTCTTTTAGATGAAATCGGGCGCGGCACTTCCACTTACGACGGAATTTCCATCGCCTGGAGTATTGCAGAATTTTTGCACGACAGCGAAGAACGTCCGCGCACTCTTTTTGCAACGCACTATCACGAGTTAAATGAATTAGCGGAAACACACGAGCGCGTGAAAAACTTTCACGTCGCGACAAAAGAACTGGCACAAAAAATAATTTTTTTACGCAAACTCGTCGAAGGCGGTTCCGAACATTCGTTTGGTGTTCATGTTGCAAAAATGGCGGGAATGCCGAAAGAAATTATTCAACGCGCAAATGAAATTTTAGAACAATTGGAGCTGCAACATATCGGCGTTACAGACGACCAGTTAAATGATAATAGAAAAAAAATTCCAACTTCAGTCAGTCAGCCGTCGGCAGGTCTAAAAAAAGCAATGGAACGACCGATGCAATTAAGTTTTTTTGACATCAGCGACCCGCGTTTACAACGCATCAAAGATGCACTCGATGCGATGGATCTAAATGCGATAACGCCAGTGGAGTTGATGATGCGGGTTTATGAATGGAAGAAAATGTTGGATTAGTTGTTAGTTGTCTTACTTACTCGTTACTAAACATTATTATCTGAACATTTGAAAACAATCATTCAAATCAAATTTGGCACGGTATGGATCAAGATTTATTGTAAAAGAAACTTCGTGCGTTCCGCCAGTTTTACCGCTCAAACCGCTGATGGTATAATCGTAACTGTAACCGATTTTAAAATAATCTTGTCGATAACCGATGAGTGCGATGATAGATTCCGGTCCACCGGAATAGCGCATCCAAGCACCGGCGAAAACCGGACCGAAACCTGAATAAGCACCGGCAACAATTTGTGTAAAATCTGCTTGCTTCACTGCCATAATATTCGGTGTCACATACGACGACGGTTTCGAGCGCGTTGCTTCAGTTAAAGTAATTTCATAGCCGGCGTGTACATTCCACTGAATAGGAATACCAATTAGTCCTGCGTTAGAAGGTTTAAAACCGATGTAAGGCGTGGTTAAATGTTTTGCCGCAAAGCCTGCATAGAATTTTGAACTGTAAACTAAAAAACCGGTACCGACATCAAAAACGGTATTAGATGATGAAGCAGGTTTTGTTTCTTGCGAAGCGCGCACTTCCCCGTTTGAATTATAGGGTCCGGTTTGTGCATCGAGCTGATCGTAAAAAATAAGTTTGCTCCAATCCAAATTTGTTTGTATGATACCGGCTTGAATACCCATTTTCGCCGTAAAATCTTCGTTGATTTTTATTTTGTAGGCATAATTTACATTAGCGTAAGTTTTTTTGTAAATACCTTGACCGGCATCATCGTTCATCAAACTAATACCAATGCCACTGTTAAGTCCCTCTAGAAACTGATCGTAACTGATAGAATATGTAGAATATGCCACACCGCTATTAAACGATGAAAATTGCGACCGATAATTCGCGGCAATAAATGGTGCGTAAGCATTACCGGCAAAAGCAGGATTGAGTTGCATCGGTGCTGCGTAAAATTGGCTGTAAATTGGATCTTGCGCCGAACAATGAACAATGAACAATGAACAATGAACAATGAAAATCGGTATTAAAATGCGGAAATATTTTTTCATTAACCGGAATTTGCAGAATGTTGAACATAATTTACAGATTTCGGAAAATTCTAATTAATTCCGAAAATTCTGCTTTACAAACGTTTAATCTTTAATAAAAAGTATTGCAAAATCAGCGTTATTTCACCCTTGTTTAAAATAAAATATATCTCTTAACGTTTTTGCAACTGTAAGCTATTAGCCTTCAGTTATCAGCTATCGGTTTCTAAAACTTAGTTGTTGAAAACTGATATCTTTAGCCGAACCATAACGAAGATAATGAAATTTATTTTTACGCTGTTCGTTTTTATACATATTTTTTTTTCGGTATCGGCACAATCGGTATTGAAAGATGGTGACGTTTATAAATTTTCGGTGGCTGATGCCGGTATTTATAAATTGGATTATAATTTCCTGAAAAATGAACTGAAAATTGCTAATCTCGACCAAATTGATCCGCGCAATATAAAAATTTATGGCAACGGCGGCGGTATGTTACCGGAAGCCAATAATTTACAACGTCCGGCAGATTTAATTGAAAACAGTATCGTTATTGCAGGTGAAGACGACGGTAAATTTGATGCCGCCGATTTCATTTTGCTTTACAGTGTCGGAGCCGATAAATGGCAATTTAATGCAGATAAAAAAACTTTCGACAAACCCAAAAATATCTATGCCGGCAAAACTTTTTATTTTTTAAAAATTACTGATAATAAAGGACTTCGCCTCGTAACACAAACCAACTCAACAACCGGCGATTATAGAACTTCAACCTACGATTATAGAGAACGTTATGAAGTGGATCAAACAAATGTTTTAGCGAGTAACAGTTGCATGTGTACGCAAGGCGCGGGAAAAATTTGGTTGGGTGATGTGTTTACAGCAAATTTGACGCAGCAGAATTACGCTAAGCAGTTTGATTTCTTGAACATCATAACAACTGAACCTGTAAAAGTTTTTGCACGCATGGCGGCTGAATCTGCCAATTATTCTACTTTTAATGTTGATTTTGCCGGCAAATCAACGGCGCAAACTTTACAAGCATCAACGCCTAACGGTTTGGAAGAAAGCAACGCAGATATCAGTACGATTGATGTTTCTTACTTGCCGACAGGAAATAATTTTGAACCGAAAGTAATTTTTTCTCCAAACGGTGCTGCTACAGCTTGGCTTGATTTTTTGCAAATAACGGTGCGAAAAACGCTCAATTATAATAATACACCGCTTACTTTTCGTGATTTAAAATCCTTGGATTATAATTCAACAGCGTATCAAGTCGGTAACGTCAATGCAAGCGTAGATGTTTGGGATATTACAACGCCTACAAATCCGGTCGGACAAAAATATACGCCCACCGGCGCAAATATTTCTTTTTCAGTAACTAATAATAAACAATTAAAAGAATTTATAGTATTCGAAAAGACGACGGTAACAAATAAACCGGTCGCTGTCGGAAAAATATCTAATCAAAATATTCATGGTATCGGCGATATTGATTTATTGATTGTTTATCCGAAAGATTTTGAAACAGCGGCAAAAAAATTATCGGATTACAGACGCACACACTCAAATTATGCCGTTGAAGCTGTTGAAGTCGGACAAGTTTACAATGAATTTTCGAGCGGCGGACAAGATCCGGCTGCAATTCGTGATTTAGCGCGTTTGTTACACCAACGCAGTGCGCGATTCAAATATTTGTTGCTCATGGGTGATGGTTCTTTTGACTATAAACGCATTTATGCGTTGGGGAATCAGCAACCTTCCGATTTTATTCCGCCCTATGAAACAGATGAAAGTTTTGACCCTATCAATGCATATCCAAGTGATGATTTTTATGGTTTACTTTCCGATGATGAAGGCGTAAACTTAAACGGCAGTTTGGATATAGGTGTCGGACGTATTACTTGCAAAACAGAAGACGAAGCTATGGGTGTGGTGAATAAAATCATTCATTACGAAAATTCTTTCGGAGATTGGCGCAATAAATCTGTTTTTGTGGCGGATAATGGCGACAATAATACGCACTTGAACGACGCAGATTTTATTGCCGACGGCGTTTTCAAACAATATCAAAACCTCAATATAGATAAATTGTACATTGATGCTTTTCCGCAAGTGGTTTCTTCGGGCGGAACGCGTGTGCCTGCAATAAATTCGGCGATTTATCAAGACCAATACAACGGCATGCTCACGATGACTTATTTAGGTCATGGCGGACCGAGTGGATTGGCGCAAGAACGTATTTTGCAAACACAAGACCTTGCTACTTGGACTAATTTCGACAAACTGCCTTTAATCATTACTGCAACTTGTTCTTTTTCCGGCTACGATAACCCTAAAGTAGTAAGTGCCGGTGAAACGGCTTTATTGAATCCGAATGGCGGTGCGGTTGCTTTATTTTCAACGGTACGTGCTGTTTATGCGAATACCAATGCACAACTAACACAAGCTGTTTTCGATAACATATTTGTCAAGAAAAATGCACAAGCACAAACATTAGGCGATATAATAGTTGCCGCAAAAAACAGCAGTAATACCGGCGTTAACGGACAAAAATTCACTTTGCTTGGCGATCCGTCTATGCGTTTGGCAATGCCGCATTATCAAATTACCACAAATACTATTAATAATAAATCGGCAGATAATTTTTCTGACACGATTAAAGCATTGCAGATTGTAACAATTACGGGTGATATTAAAGACGAAAATAATCAAATTCTGAATAATTTTAACGGCACTATTTTTCCTACAATATACGACAAACCCGTTACGGCGCGTACATTAGGACAAGATGTTGGAGCAACGGATCACAGTATTGCGCGTGATTTTACGATTCAACGCAGTGTATTATTTAAAGGAAAAGCAACAGTGAAATCCGGAAAATGGTCGTTCAACTTTGTCATTCCAAAAGACATTGATTATCGTTTCGGTGTCGGAAAAATAAGTTATTATGCCACCGATAGCATTACAGATGCGTCGGGCAATTACGAAAAAATGGTTATTGGAGGTTCAAGTACTTTGACATCTGCGGCAACGCCGCCAAGTTTGCAATTATACATGAACGATGAAACATTTATTTCCGGCGGTACGACAAACTCTTCTCCGAAATTAATCGTAAATCTATCAGATAATTTTGGCATCAATGTTACAGGTACGAGCATCGGACATGATTTGACGGCACAATTAGATAGCACGAAAGACGTTTATGTGCTGAATAATTTTTACGAAGCCTTAAAAGATAATTCTAAACAAGGTGTTGTAAAATTTCCTTTAAGTAATTTGAGTATCGGCGCACATAAAATAAAAGTACGCGCATGGAATTTAGCGGATTTATCGTCGGAAGCGACAATTGATTTTATTGTTTCGGCTGATGCTAATGGTTCTATCAAGCGCGTTTATAATTATCCGAATCCTTTTTCTAAAACGACGACTTTTGTTTTTGAACACAGTTTAGCGTCACAAAACGCAAAAATCGTTATTGGAATCTACGCTTTGAACGGTATTTTAATAAAAAATATTTCAAAAGATATTACAACCACCGATTCCGGCGTTAATTATGTAGATTGGAATGATACTGCCGATAGTATGGAACTTGAACGCGGTTTTTATGTTTATCGAATTACATTCACCGGTGTGGACTCACAAGGTAAAATTTTAACCGTTCAAAGTCCGGCGGGCAAATTTGTGAAAATAAATGAATAAGTCGATTGGTTAGTTGGTTAGTTAGTTTAAACCTAACTAACCAACTAACTAAGAATTAACAACTAATTTTTTTCCTTTGATAATTTTTTTTACACGAACATGAAAAAAGCAATATTAACCTGCTTAACTTTATTGAGCATCTTATTATCCGTGAACAGTATTCAAGCCCAATGCGATCCCGTATCAGGTAAAAATGTATTAGGTCAACCCTGCGGTGGTACGATACAAACAGCTGTACCATTTTTAAGAATAAATCCGGATGCACGTTCAGGTGCGATGGGTGATGTCGGTATTGCGATTAGTCCGGATGCTAATGCAATGCACTTTAACGCTTCTAAATTAGCAATGGCTGACCAAAAATTTGGTGGATCTCTGTCTTATACACCTTGGTTGCGCAATCTGGGTGTGAATGATATTTATCTCGCTTACTTAAGCGGATTTTATCAATTCGGTTCCGGTGTTAAGCAAGCAGTGGGCGTGAGTTTGCGCTATTTTTCGCTTGGCGATATTCAGTGGACAGATTACAACGCCGTTTCACTCGGTACCGGTTCTCCACGTGAATTTGAATTTGCCGCTTCTTATTCTCGCCAATTGAGCGAAAATTTATCGGTTGGTGCTACGGGTAAATATATTTATTCCAATTTAGCAACCGGTCAAAGTGTGAATGGTGGTGGTGCCGGAGAAGCCATACATTCAGGAACAAGTGGTGCGGTAGATATCTCTATGACCTACAAACAACCGATAAAAAGAAATGGCGGTAAAGGTGATTATACTGTTGGCGTTGCCATTTCAAATATTGGTGGCAAAGTTAATTATTACAAATCTCAAGATTTTTTACCGACGAATCTTGGTATTGGCGGTGCGTTAAATTTACCTTTCGATCAATTTAATCGCATTGTTTTTGCTTTAGATTTGAATAAATTTTTAGTGCCGACACCAATTCCGTTAGCACAAGATCCGACACGTTCTTGGAAAGATGTCGGTCCGGTTGCCGGTATTTTCAAATCATTCGCCGATGCACCGGGCGGTTTCAGTGAAGAATTAAAAGAAGTAAACATTTCTGCCGGAGCGGAATACTGGTACGACAATCAGTTTGCTTTCCGTGCGGGTTATTTTTACGAAGATAAAGACAAAGGCGGTCGCCAATATTTGACGGTAGGTTTGGGTTTAAAATATAGCGTTGTCGGTATTAATTTATCGTATTTAGTACCCACTTCCAGTTCACGCGGACCTTTAGATAATACGTTGCGTTTCTCTCTATTATTTGATGCTGCTTCGTTTAAAGATACCGGTGATGGGAATTAATTAATTGTTATTGATTGGCGGATTAATTTTCAGCGGGAAGAGATTATGATAGTCTCTTTCCGCTTTTTATTTAGTCAAAGTTGCTGACATTAATATTATACAAAACATCAAGAAAATTATAAACAAAAATTAAAGAATAGGAACACAAACACGAATTAACAATTTATTATCCATTATTCCAATTTAAAATCCTTAATCTTCCTGTACAAAGTGCGTTCCGAAATACCTAAATCATCGGACGCTTCGCGGCGACGGTTATTGTGTTTTTTTAAAGCCTGAATAATTAAACGTTTTTCGTGTTCCATCATGTTGAGGTTTTCGTCAACTACTTCTACTTGTGCAATAAAACCATTTTGTTGCGCATCAGGAATTATAAATGGTTTTGTATCAAAATCATCAGAATTTCGAATTGGATGTTCAAATTTCTTATAATCCTGTTCAATATTCGGGAAATTTTGCTCAAATCCACCGGCCGGTAATAATAATTTTTTTGTGCTGAATGTAGTGGGAACAGTTAAGTTATTAGATTTAATAAGTTCGGAAACAAGCGTTTTAAGATAATTCAAATCATGTTTCATATCAAACAACAATTTGTACATAATTTCACGCTCTTCAAAACCTGAATTTGTATTACCGTTGCGTTGCGTTTTAGATGGTAATGAACGATTTAATAAATTCGGAAAACGATCCAATAAATCTTCGGCAGCTACCAATCTTTCATTTGATAAAGCAGAAACTTGTTCCGCCACATTTTTTAATTCGCGGATATTGCCGGGCCAATTATAACGCTCTATTATCATCCGCGCTTTCTCATCGATTTGAATGGATTGTGCGCGATATTTTTCCGCAAAATCTGAACAAAATTTTCTAAATAAAGGATAAATATCTTCCGGACGCTCGCGCAAAGACGGTACACGAATCGGTACTGTACTCAACCGATAAAATAAATCTTCGCGAAATCTTCCTTTATTCACAGCATCTTGTAAAGCTACATTCGTTGCAGCAATCACGCGCACATCTGTTTTTTCTACTTTTGACGAACCGACACGCACAAATTCACCATTTTCTAAAATGCGCAACAACATTGCTTGCGTATCAAGCGGCATTTCGCCGATTTCATCTAAAAAAATTGTACCGCCGTTGACAGTTTCAAAATAACCTTTACGTTCGCCCACAGCACCCGTGAATGCGCCCTTTTCATGTCCGAAAAGTTCAGAATTAATTGTCCCCTCCGGAATCGCGCCGCAATTGATGGCAATAAACGGATTGTGTTTACGTGCCGACAGTTGATAAATTATTTTAGAAAACGCTTCTTTACCGACACCACTCTCGCCTTGTATTAACACAGTTAATTCAGTCGGTGCTACACGCACAGCCGTATCCAAAGCAGCATCAAGTAGTTTTGATGTGCCTATTATTCCGAATCGTTGTTTTATGGATTGTAAATTCAATTGAAAATTGAAAATTGAAAATTGAAAAATTTCACGCATTCAAAATTGAAAATTATTGGTTTCTGAATCAGAAATCAACAACTAACAACTTCCCCTAATAATGTCGCACTCGTTGCATCGAGTACTTTGACATAGCAGTAATCACCGAGTTTTAAGTCGTCTTGTTTTTTAAAAACGATAACTTTGTTTTGAGAATTGCGTCCTTTAAATTCATTGGCTGATTTTTTTGCAGTGCCTTCAATTAATACTTTGAAAGTTTTACCGATATCGCGCAAATTGTGTTTGTGCGAACCGGTACGTTGCAGCGTAACGATTTCATTTAGTCTCATATTTTTCACTTCAATCGGCACATCATCCAAATATTTTTTTGCAGCCGGTGTATTCGGACGTTCAGAGTACATGAACATATAAGACATCGTGTAGTCTGCATATGCAATCATGGACAATGTATCTTGGTGTTGTTCTTCTGTTTCCGTACAAAATCCAGTAATAATATCGCTCGATATGGCACAATCCGGCATTATTTCGTAAATACTTTTAACGCGATTGATGTACCATTCTCTATCATAAGTACGGTTCATTTTTTTCAAAATATCCGAATTACCGCTTTGTACCGGCAAATGAATGTACTTGCAGATATTTTCGTAACGCGCCATCGTGTGCAAAACTTCGTCGGTAATATCTTTCGGATGCGAAGTAGAGAAACGCACCCGCAAATCCGAATGAATCTGTGCTACCATTTCGAGGAGTTGTGCAAAATTAATTAGCTTTGAGCTACCATCTGTTAGCGGCTCATGGCTCACAGCTAATTGCTCATAGCTAAATTTATATGAATCCACATTTTGTCCCAACAAAGTAACTTCTCTATAACCGCGATCAAATAAATCGCTCGCTTCGGCGATGATACTGAACGCATCTCTGCTGCGTTCGCGTCCGCGTGTAAAAGGGACGACACAAAACGAACACATATTGTCGCAACCGCGCATGATGCTGATGAATGCGGCAACGCCGTTTGTATCTAATCGCACCGGAGAAATATCCGCATAAGTTTCTTCGCGTGACAAAAAAACATTCACGCCTTTTTCGCCGTCTTCGGCACCTTCAATCAAACGTGGCAAATCTCGGTAAGCATCGGGACCCACAACTATATCTACTAATTTTTCTTCTTCTAAAAATTTTGCTTTCAAACGCTCCGCCATACAACCTAATACACCAACTAATGCCGCCGGACGTTTTACTTTTCCGAAAAATTTCAAACGTTTACGCACAGTGTCTTCCGCTTTTTCGCGAATACTGCACGTATTGATGAGAATTAAATCGGCAATTTCGATATTGCGCGTAGGCCCAAAACCGGATTGTTTGAGTATAGACGCAACGATTTCAGTATCAGAAAAATTCATCTGA
Source organism: Saprospiraceae bacterium (assembly GCA_043748865.1). GTDB lineage: Bacteria > Bacteroidota > Bacteroidia > Chitinophagales > Saprospiraceae > JAAFJT01. Next base: position 2,713 of record JAYTNA010000555.1, on the reverse strand, counting down.
CAACCATAACTTTCAACGTAAAAAGATTTTGTGTAAACAGTATTATCACTGCCGGGCAAATATGGCGCACCTTGTTCAACTTCACTCAATAATTGAGAACTATGCGATTTTAGTTTTAAAATTTCGTCGGTGTGATTAACGTTGACTATCGTCGGATTGTTATCGTACAACATTATAATGGTTAATTGTTAATGGTTAATGGTTAATTCTCGTTTGTAATAACCACCAATTAAAAAGAAGCGCAAAGATAATTCATTTTTAGAAATGATGTGACAAAATGGCAGAAATGATTTTGGTAATTCATTATTGGTTTCTGATTCAAAGACCAATACAATTATAACGAAAACGGCGCATTAAAAACCTTTTCGATCTCGTTGGTGTGTAATGCGTATTGAAAACCTTTTTGTACGGAAAACGCACCGATTTCTCCTTTTTTATTGATGGCAAGAAACCCGACTTGAATATTTTTAATCGTATTTTTATTTTTTTCGACTATACGACGCACGGCTTCTTCACACGCTTTTTGCGGTGATTTTCCTTGTCGCATCAATTCGACGACGAGAAAAGAACCGCAAGAGCGAATTACTAACTCACCTAAACCTGTTGATGTGGCGGCTCCGATTTCATTATCAACATACAAACCCGCACCAATTATGGGAGAATCTCCTACTCTACCGTGCATTTTAAATGCCAAACCGCTTGTCGTACACGCACCGGATAAATTACCGTCTTTATCTATGGCAAGAATACCGATCGTATCGTGGTTTTCTACGTTAATTTTTGGTTTGTATTCCGATGTTTTTAACCATTCTTTATATTTTTTTCTTGAGTTTTCAGTACCAAGTGCTTCTTTTTTAAATCCTTCTGATAGAGCAAATTTTAAAGCACCGTCGCCTACTAAAATTACATGGGGCGTTTTTTCCATCACGCGCCTTGCGACTGAAACCGGGTGCATAATATTTTCTAAAGCGCATACCGAACCGGCGTTACCTTTTTCATCCATGATGCAGGCATCGAGCGTAACGATACCGTCTCTATCAGGCAAGCCGGCGAAACCCACCGATTCATTTAGCGGGTCTTGTTCCGGTACACGCGCACCGGCTTCAACTGCGTCGAGTGCACGCCCGCCTTTTTCTAAAATTTTCCAAGCACCAACATTAGCTGCCAATCCGAAATTCCAAGTAGAAATGACGAGAGGTTTATTTGATTTTCGATTTTCGATTTTCGATTTTCGATTTGAAAATCTTACATCCTTTATTACATTATTTTGCGCTAAAATGGTATTTTTGCCATAAAAAAATGCGGGTAAAGTTGCTAATGTTTTTAAAAACCGGCGACGTGGCGGCATAAGAATTAAGAATTAAGAATTAAGAATTAAGAATTTTTAAAAAATATCTGTCAAATGGTGGTTCACTTGAATAGTTGATAACTGTCAATTGTCAATTAAACTGAATATGCATCTCGTTGCTTTCGATGTTCCCTTTCCGCCCGATTACGGTGGTGCGATTGATGTTTTTTATAAAATAAAAGCTTTACACGCTGCCGGTGTGAAAATTACGCTGCATTGTTTTACGTATCGCGACCGACAAGCACAATCTGTTTTAGAAACTTTTTGTAATAAAGTTTTTTATTACAAACGACGCACCGGCTTTTTTTCGCACTTATCAAAGATGCCTTATATCGTCAAGAGTCGCAAGCATCCGGATTTACTCAAAAATTTATGCGCCGACAATGCACCAATTTTATTTGAAGGCTTGCACACTTGCGCTTTCATTGATCATCCTTCGCTCGAACAAAGAAAAAAAATGGTGCGTATGCACAATATCGAATGGAAATATTATGAACATTTGGCACTCACTGAAAGAAAAATTTTTCAAAAAAAGTATTTTCAAATTGAAAGTACGAAATTAAAAAGATTTGAGGAGAAAGTTTTTTTTCATGGAGATATTTTTTTCTGTATTTCGCGCAATGAAGAAAAATATTTTTTTGAAAAAAATAATATTCAAAAAATAAATTTCGAAAAAGATATTCATAAAAAAATTTTTGAAAAAAAAATTATTTTTCTTCCACCTTTTCATGCGGAAGAAAAAATTATTTCAAAAATTGGTACAGGCGATTATATTTTATATCATGGCGATTTAAGTGTGAACGATAATGTCGCATCAGTTTTAGAACTAATTGAAAATGTTTTTTCAAAAATAAATGTGCGCTGTATTATTGCCGGAAAAAACCCGAGTAGAAATTTAATCGGCAGAATAGAATCTTTTTCGAATATGCAAATCATCGTAAATCCTGATGAACAAGATATGAATAATCTGATTCAAAACGCACAAATAAATATCTTGCACACGGGACATACTTCCGGTATGAAATTAAAATTATTGCACGCGCTATATGTCGGCAGGTTTTGTTTTGCGAATACTGAAATGGTACACGATACAGGATTAGAAAGTTTCTGTGAGATTTATAATTCTTTTGACGAATTAAAAGAAATGATTTTGGAAATTATGAATAAAACGTTTGAAGAAAAAATTATTTTAAAGAGAAAAAAAATTTTAGAAAAGCAATTTTCAAATAGTTTAAACGCTTCAAAAATTTTGAGAAGTATTAGAAGTAAGTAGGTTGATTAAAATAAACGCTAGTTTTTTTAAGAGAAATTGATGTTTTTTTTAGTTCCATAATTATCGATAATATTTATAACTGCTTTAGAAAG
>JAYTNA010000554.1:0-7935 GCA_043748865.1 Saprospiraceae bacterium | reverse complement strand
ATAAAATCAAAATTTTTTTTACGGCGTTTTGCCATCGCGTGTTCTATTTCATGGTCAGTTTCGAGTGCAAAACCGACGATGATTTGATTCGCTTTTTTTCTTTCGCCGAGCGACTTTGCAATATCGGGTGTTTTTTCGAGTTCGAGCGTTAATGTGTCGCCGGTTTTTTTTATTTTCGTATCTGATGTATGCACCGGACGGTAATCTGCAACAGCGGCACAAAGTACGGCAGCATCACAAGTCTCAAAAATTTTTAAAGCCGTATCATACATTTCTTGCGCCGATTCAACGCGCATTAAATTTATTTTTTTGTGGTGAAGATTTAATTCCGTCGGACCACTCAGCAAAATAACTTCGGCACCGCGATTTGCCAACGCTTCTGCAATCGCATAACCCATTTTTCCGGAAGAGCGATTGCCGATAAAACGCACCGGATCTAATGCTTCGTAAGTCGGACCGGCAGTGACTAAAATTTTTTTGCCGAGTAAATCATTTTTTTTTTGAAAAAAATCTTCTATCAACGAAAAAATTTCTTCAGGTTCTGCCATGCGTCCTTCTCCGCTTAAACCACTCGCCAATTCGCCGTTGCCGACAGGAATTAATTTACAACCATCTTGCATGAGCTGTTTAATATTACGTTGCGTTGCCGGATGGTGCCACATATCCATATCCATCGCCGGTGCAAAAAAAACGGGACAACGTGCCGATAAATAAACCGCAGTGACAATCGTATCGCAAATTCCGTGCGCCATTTTTGCCAAAGTAGTAGCAGTAGCCGGTGCAACAATTAAAGCATCTGCCCACAAACCAAGTTCCACATGATTGTTCCAATTTTCTTCGCTGATGATTTCGGTCAATACCGGTTTCTTTGAGAGTGTTGATAATGTGAGAGGTGTAATGAACGCCGTTGCCGCCGGTGTCATTAAAATTTGCACTTCTGCACCGGCTTTTGCGAACAAGCGTGTGAGCGTCGCAATTTTATACGCCGCGATACTTCCGGAAACAGCGATAATTATTTTTTTATTTCGGATGGATGTTTGCAAGTCAATAAAAACCTTTGATGATAGACTGAACAAATATACATCTCAAAAAATCATTCTCATTATTTTTTTAGCATTGTAGAGACGCGGTGATTGCGTCTCCGGTTTATTATACAATTGCGATTTACTAATCGTCTTTGCCAATCTTTAGTAAGACGCGAAGCACCGCTTCTATACATTTACAAAAAATTTGAATCCTTTTTTATCAATTTCGGTAATACTTTAATTTCATAAATTCAGATTACCTCCTCTTTTTTAAAAACTTCTTTTCGGAAATGCACACCCCACTCAACGAGTTCGTCTAAGGCTTTTTGAATAGATTTGCCGAGCGGTGTTAATGCGTATTCCACCGTGATAGGCATAGTGTCGTAAACGGTTCTGGAAATTAATTTATTGATTTCCAATTCTTTTAACTCTTGTGACAACATTTTGGGCGAAATATCCTGAATACCTTTTCTAATTTCACCGAAACGTTTGTTGCCGTAAGTTAAACAGATAATAATCGGTAAGCACCTTTGCCTTGAATAACATCTAAGGCATCTCTTAACGACCTTAATTTAAGGGTACACATTTCCGATTTGATAGAACTTGAATTTGTACTTGTCATGAGTTTCGTGTTTGGTTACTTAAAAGTAATTACTTACCGGCGAGTAATAAATAGCCTTTTTACAACAAAAATAAGTAAGGTTATGTTCCAATTGTTGAACAGTTATATAATTAAAACAATAAAAAATTATGAGTCTAATTAAAGATTTGAATTGGAGGTACGCCGCTAAAAATATGACCGGCGAAAAAGTATCTCAGGAAAAATTAAATACTATTCTTGATGCTGTTACTTTATCGGCTTCTTCTTACGGATTGCAACCTTACACAGTTGTTGTAGTAAGTAATGAAGCTGTAAAAGAAAAATTAATGGCGGCAGCTTATGGGCAAAAACAAGTTGGTTCCGCTTCTCATGTGCTTGTGTTTTGCGTTCCTGAAATCATCACTGTCGACATGGTGCAAGATTTTATAAATCATGTGGCTACAACCAGAGGTTTACCTGTTCATGTTTTAGATGGTTATAAAGGTATGATAATCGGTTCGATTGTACCTTTACCGCATGATCAGCAACAACATTGGTCTGCAAAACAGGCATATATTGCACTCGGTAACGCACTCGCTGCTGCTGCTCAAATAGAAGTTGATAGTTGCCCGATGGAAGGTTTTAGTAGAGAAGAATTTGATAAAATACTCGGTTTGGAAGAAAAAGGTTTGAAGTCGGTAGTTATTATGCCGATAGGTTTCAGAGCAACCGATGATGCAACTGCACATTATGCTAAAGTCAGAAAACCGAAAGAGCTTTTGTTTCAACACGTGAATTAACAAATTTTAGGAACGTGAAATAAAATATCCCTTGATGTATGAATTTTACTTCAAGGGATATTTATTTTTTACTTAAAACAAAAAAATAAAATGGAAATAGGAATTGATAGTTTCGCAGCCGTTACGCTCGACAGCAAAACCGGCATTCCTGTAAATACCGGCACACAATCCATCAACGAGCTTTTAGACCGCATTGAATTTGCCGATAAATGCGGATTAGATTTTTTCGGTATTGGTGAACATCACCGCAAAGAGTTTTTAGACTCGGCACCCACGATGATTCTTGCCGCCGCCGCCGCACGTACAAAACGTATTCGTTTAGGCAGTGCTGTTACGGTTTTGAGCGCCGCCGATCCGGTGCGCGTGTTTCAAAATTTTGCTACACTCGATTTAATTTCTAAAGGACGCGCAGAAATTGTTGCCGGTCGCGGATCCTTTATTGATGCTTATCCGTTATTCGGTTTAAATCTGAATGATTACAACGAACTGTTTGTAGAAAAACTTCGACTTTTATTGACTATCAGAGATAATGAAGTGGTGAATTGGTCCGGTAAATTTCGTCCAGCATTGAAAAACCAAGCGATTTACCCGCGCCCGATGCAAGCCCAATTACCGATTTGGATCGGTGTAGGTGGAACGCCGGAATCTTTTGCACGCGCCGGTACGCTCGGACTTCCGTTGATGGTGGCAATCATCGGAGGAGAAACACACCGTTTTCGCCCGTTGATTGATTTATATAGAGCCGCCGGAAAACAAGCCGGACATGCACCGGAAAAATTAAAAGTCGGTTTACATTCGTTGGGGTATGTCGGCAACACGACTGAAGAAGCGGTTAATGATTATTATCCGGGTTATAAAGAAATGTTTACGCGCATCGGTAAAGAACGCGGTTGGTCGCCCGTAACGCGCTCACAATTTGATGCACAAACGGGTCCGCTCGGTGCATTTTTAGTGGGCAGTCCGGAAGAAGTTGCCGCAAAAATACTTAGACACAGTGAAGCGTTGGGCGGTATTTCTCGCGTAACTTTTCAGATGGATAACGCGGGTTTGTCGCACGAAAAACTTTTACAAGCGATTGAATTGATAGGGACGCGGGTTTCGCCGTTAGTGAATCAATCCAATAATTAAACAGATAATAAAATATGGACTTAAATAACTTAACAAAAGAATATGCTACCGGTGAAATCACCGTGATTTGGCAATCTTCAAAATGTATTCATTCCGGTAATTGTGTTCGAAATTTATCAAAAGTTTTTAATCCGAGAGAACACCCTTGGATTAAAATCGAAAATGCAACTACTGAAGAAATAGTTGCAACTGTAAATAAATGTCCATCCGGTGCTTTGAGTGTTTTGATAAATGACTGATGATACGCAAAGGGTAGAAAAAGATATTTTACGACGTTTCAAGTTGCTGTAGCACCTGTTCTCTTAAACTATTAATTAATTAATTCTTATACCATTAGTCTAATTTTTTTCGTGTTTGGTCTATGAAATATATAATAATCCGTTGAGAAGAAGTATTTTTACTGAAAATTAATTAGCTATCAGCCGCCAACTTTCAGACATCACAGATTTTTAATAATTATTACGATGTCTGAAAACTGACGGCTGATAGCTGATAGCTGACAGCTAAAAGCTAAATAAATGCAAACCGTAGAAATATTAAAAATGGCTTGGGCATCTGTACGTGCCAACACGTTGCGATCGGTACTGACGTTGCTTATCATTTCTTTCGGTATCATGGCATTGGTAGGGATATTAACGGCTCTCGACAGTCTGATTTTTTCTTTGAATGATAATTTCAACCAACTTGGTAGTAATTCTTTCACTATTGAACGCAAGTTTCAAGATTTGAAACGCCGTGGTCCGGGTCCGCAACCTAAATTAGGCGAACCGATTGATTACGCACAAGCGATGAGTTTTGTTGAACGTTTTAATTATCCGTGCAAAATTTCTTTGAGTCTAACACCTACATCAAGTGCGACAGTACAACACGCCGAAAAAAAATCGAATCCGAACGTCTCTATTCTTGCTGTCAATGAAAATACTTTGAGCGTAAAAGGTTTTGATATACAATTCGGTCGCGGTTTTTCAGACAATGAATTACAATCGGGTGCGAGTAAAGCTATTATCGGCACTGATATCGTAAAAATGCTTTTCAGTAACAAACCTGAAACCGCACTTAATGATGATATTCTTGTCGGCAATGTGCGTTATCGCGTGGTCGGCGTTTTAAAATCTAAAGGTTCCGGTGGTGGTTCGCAGGGTGCGGATAGGCAAGTGATAATTCCGCTTTTAAATGCCAAAAATGTTTTCGATACAAAAGGACAAGATTACAGTATAACGGTCGGTGTCACGACGGCAACGGAAATGGCTCAAGCAAGTGACGCTGCGTCCGGTTTATTTCGTCAAATTCGCAAATTGCGTTTGGATAAAGAAGATGATTTTGAAATTTTTAAATCTGATAGTCTCTTAAAACTTTTGCAAGATAATACCGTCACAATACGTTGGGCAGCTATCATCATCGGACTCATTACTTTACTCGGTGCGTCTATCGGCTTAATGAACATCATGCTGGTAAGCGTCACGGAGCGCACACGCGAAATCGGTATCCGAAAATCGCTCGGCGCAACAAGTAAAAGCATAATGACACAATTTCTTATCGAAGCTGTTGTGATTTGTCAGTTAGGCGGATTGGTCGGTATTATTCTCGGCGTATTAGCCGGACTAGGTGTCGCCTTTGCTGCGGGCGGACATTTTGTAATGCCTTGGGTATGGATTACGATGGGTATTATTACTTGTTTGTTCGTCGGTTTATTCGCCGGATTGTATCCGGCAATGAAAGCGGCACAATTAGATCCGATTGAGGCATTACGTTATGAGTGAGATTTTGGATTTACGATTTTGGATTTACGATTTTGGATTTACGATTTTGGATTTACGATTAAAAAAAACGCGCAAAGAATATATTTATGCGCGTTTTTTTTAATCGTAAATCCAAAATCGTAAATCGTAAATCGTAAATCAATTTAATACCGGCAATGCCAAATATCCTTTAAACTGCGTATCATCTTCAAAAACCACATCGGTATAATCAGTAACTACATTGTAAAGCGTATCGCGTTCAATCGGTTTTCTGCCGACGCGGCGAATCAACTGCACTAAATCTTCGGTTGAAAGAGCCGGCGATTGTTCTTCGGCTCCTGCCATCGAATAAATTTTTGTCGTGTCATCAATTGTGCCGTCAATATCATCTACACCGAATGACAGTGCTATTTGTGCCGTTTCTCTGCCAATCATGGGCCAATACGCTTTTACGTGGTCGAAATTATCAAGAAAAATGCGCGACACGGCGTAATTTTTTAAATCTTCAATCGTCGTAGATTCCGTCAGGTAGGACATTTCGTTGTCTTTATTTCTGAATTTCAAAGGAATAAAAGTTTGAAAGCCGCCGGTTTTATCTTGTAATTCTCGAAGTTGATTCATGTGATCAATGCGATGCTCATACTTTTCGATATGTCCGTAAAGCATCGTCGCATTGGAACGCATACCGAGTTCATGCCAAATTTCATGAATGCGCAACCATTGTTCGCCGGTACATTTATCACCTGCAATTATTTTTCGGATGTCGGGATGAAAAATTTCCGCGCCGCCGCCGGGCATCGAATCCACACCACTTTCTTTGATAATCCGCATCCCGTCTTCATAACTGACTTTTGCTTTCTTAAAAATATAATGATACTCGACGGGTGTGAGTGCTTTAATGTGCAATTCGGGGCGGTGTTTTTTTATATCGGAAAATAACTCCGTGTAAAATTTCAAATCGTATTGCGGCAACACACCGCCGACGATATGCACTTCTGTCACCGGTTTACCGTCATATTTTTTTACGATATTCATCATATCGTCGTGCGTATATTCCCAACCTTCGGCGCGTTGTTTTATCAAGCGACTGTACGAACAAAATTTACAAGTATAAACACACAAGTTCGTTGGTTCGATATGAAAATTTCTGTTGAAATACGTATTATCGCCTTGTTTTTTTTCACGTACGAAATTCGCCAATGCAGATAAATAACCGAGTGGTGCGGTTTCAAAAAGCGCAACGCCTTCATCAAAAGTAATGCGCTCACCAACGTAAACTTTTTGCGCTATCGTTTTTAAATTTTTATTGAGCGAAGGGTCTGTAAGTATCGCGGAAATATCGGGCTGATGTATCATATTTGGATTTTAGATTTTGGATTTTAGATTTTAGATTTTTTTAAAAACGTTATATTTATAAAATCCAAAATCTAAAATCATCAACTAGTAAAACATTTTTATTTTTTTTCTGTTCAAATTTATTCAGCAAATTTTTTTTCCGGAAATTTTTTTCGGAAAATGTAAAATTCAAACTGCCATTTTATTTTCATACAAATAAGTTTGAAAACCGATAAAAGTATTTCTAATCGCCTCAACATTTCCTAAATCTTTTTTGGCATCTTGCATGGCATTATATTTAAGGTGGAGTAGCGGCCAAAGTTTTTCTTCATCCAATTCATACACACCGGAACTGATATACTTACTCAAAACAAAATTTAAAAACGCTTGCTGTTTGGTATCATAATTTTTAAAATGAATTTTGGCGTTTTCTGCGCGAGTTGTGCGCTCTACAATTTTTGAATGAAAAGCCACATACGCTAACACATCGTATAAATCGCTGTTCTCGGCGTTTAATACTTTTTGAAATTCTTCTAATTGCGCTTTTGCAAAACCTTTTTCGCTCAATGCTTCCAAAAGAATTTTTCGCGTAGCCGGTCGGCTCCACAATTCGCGCAATTCATTTTCATCTTTAAATAATGCCGGTAATGTGCCGTACATATTTTGCAAAAATTCTTCGGCTGAAATCGGTTTGCCGTCCGGACTCCAAAAAGATGTGCGCGTCATGTATTGCAGTTCTCTTATTTTTCCATCCGATAATTTTACACGTATCATCTCCTTGCGTTCAATTTCCGGATCATTAGCTGTCGTCAAATCGTTTGTAATCAGATAGGCGTTCGGTTCTTTTATAATTTTATCATCAGAAATAATTTCAAGCGGTGGACCATCCCAATCTAAATCTTTGAAATTGGCGTAGGCTTTGAAAAAATCATAAATCGTAAAATAATCTTTGCCGTCAAATAGACGTGTACCGCGACCAATAATTTGTTTGTATTCAATGAGTTGTTTTATCGGACGCAGTAAAACGATATTTCGAATTTCCGGCGCATCAACGCCGGTGCTGAGTTTTTGTGAGGTGGTGAGTATAGTAGGAATACTTTTTTCGTTGTCTTGAAATTCTTTTAAATGTTGTTCGCCTAATTTTCCGTCATCTGCGGTCACGCGGTGACAGTAATTCGGGTTTTTTATTTTTACTATTTGGTTAATTAAATTTCTGACTGCCAATGCGTGTGCTTGTGTCGCACAAAATACTAAAGTTTTTTGGCTTTGATCAATCATATTCATAAACGTTTCAACGCGGTAGCGTTCAATATCCATGAGTTCGATGA
>JAYTNA010000553.1:0-3601 GCA_043748865.1 Saprospiraceae bacterium | reverse complement strand
TCTGTTGTCTTCAACCAACTTGCTTTTGTCGGTTGTCCAAGCGGACGCTCTGCTAATTTTATTTGTGCGTTTGTCATAAGTTAGTCGGTTAGTCAGTTAGTCTTTTAGTCGGTTAGTCAATTAGTCAGGTAGTCGGTTAGTCAAATCTTTGACTACATTACTAATTGACTAACCGACTAAAAGACTAACCGACTAACCGGCTATAATTCAATAATTCTTCTGATAAAAAATTTTATAATTGTCTATTGTCTTTTGACGTAAAATTTCTCTATAATTATCTTGCGTTGCAGCAAAAGCTTCTGCTTTTATATCACCCATAAACTCTTTTGTATTCCTTTTCACATTGTCTGTGAAAGCGAGTGCGGCGCGTTTGTCTTTAAATTTACGCACGACAACCATCGGAATTTCCGGTTCTGTACTTAAAAACACACTCGAAATTTTCAAATCATCTAAACGCTGATATTTGCCGTTGAAATCCGAAATTTTTACTTTAATATCTTCCAAATCGGCATCTTTAGGCAAAACTACTAAAACATAATGTAATTTGTCGTTGTCCGGTTTAAATTTTGCGACATCTTCGTTTTCATCTTTCGACAAAGAATCTCTCTTTGCTTCCGGCGATGCACCGGATTCGAGTATGTGCAGCGTTTCTTTAGCGCGTTTTTCTTCCGGGCTGCCCGCATATCTTGCAATCACATTTTTTAAACCGGCGATATACGCATCCCGTCCGCTCAAACGTCCGGCACAAAACGCATCGAGTAAAGCAAATTTACCGGCGTAAATATTTGAACTGCCGAAAATTGCCGGCGATTCTTTTACACGTTTCGCTACGGTATCGTAACTGCCTTTTTTAAAAAGTGCGTAAGTTGTGTTGTAATATTTGTCAATACTTTTTTCGGCAATTTTACCCGGCGTTTTATTGTCTTTCAAACTATTGGCAAACGGCGTACCCGGATATTTGGCTAACAAAGCATCGTAATTTTTTTGTGCCGCCGGTGCATTACTCAAACTCGTGTAATTTTGGTAAAGATAATAATAATCTTCGGGTTCGTGCCTCGATGTCGGAAAACGTGATAAATGTTGTTCCAAAGTTGCCGTTGATTTTTTATAATTCTGCAATCTGTCGTGATAACCCGCACCCAAACCAAACATCGCTTCGTCCATTTTTTCTTTAGCCGCGGTAATTTGTTCCGACGTTTTCGGAATATCTTTCAGAAATTCTGCGTAATCGCTGTCAAGTATTTTATCCAGTGATTCATCCGCGCTTTCCGTACCTGTTTTAGCATCATTGCCTGCGGTACTTGTTTTTTTACTGCTGCGTCGCCAATTATCTTCCAAACGTCTGTCGCCCCATTTTTTTTCAAATTCTTTTTTACCTTTTTTGATAATGTCCTGATTATAAGCCCAAAAATTACTCTTCACTTGATTCGGCAATTGCAAACTCGGATCTACAAAAGCTGCTTTATTCGCTGCCGTTGACGCATTATCTTTAGCAATGGCTTCGGTGCGTTTTTTCTTATACATTCGTTTTGCCCACTCTTTTTTTTCTTTATCCGACAATGCTGCGATGCGCAACAAACTGTCTTGCAACATTACGACTTCATAATTATGTGCAATATCCACCAAATTGAGCGACATTTTATCAGCTTCGACACGACGATCATCAATTTTCGGTAAAACGGTGAGTGAACTGTCAAAATATTTTTTTGACGAGGCGTATTCTTCAGCATCAAATTGCAATTTCGCCAATGTAAAATAGGCATCTGCTTTTATCAACGGATTGCGACCGGAGGAAGCTAACGATTGTTTTAAATATCCAACAGCTTTATCTTTTTGATTATTTTTTACGGCAATTTGTCCAAGTGTATAATAAATTTGATCGTTGAACTCTTTATTTTTATAATCTTTGCTCATGCCGATTAAAGTCGCCGTCGTTTTGTCCACCGAAGCATCATCACTCGTCAAGGCTTTATTGAGACGCGCATTAAATTCCATATCGTAAGGCAAAGTATAATTTAAAGCCTTATCGAACAGTGCGAAAGCTTTTTTATTCTCGCCGATATTTTGAAGCACTTGTGCTAAAATAAAAATCAACCGTGGTTTTTGTTTCTTTTTTTTGCACAGCGCAATCGCGTTTTCGAGTGACGGAATGGCTTTTTCAAAATTATTTTGTTTCAAATAAAACTCGGCACGCGCAACCGCAGCAGAGGCGCGTATATCTTTAAATGTTTTCGGACTTTTTTCTAATTGCGCCAACAGCAAATCGGCATCATCATAATCTTGACGTTCCGTATAAGTACGCGCCAACCAAACCACACCTTCTTGATAACAAGGTCTGTGCTTCAAAAAATATCTATCCGGACGTTTAGGATTTTTATCTTTTTTCTTTACCACATCTTTCGGTGTTACATCTTTATACACCGGCGTACCGTTTGTGCCGGAGCGCACCACACCCGGTTTTGTCACTTTTGGCAATGAATTTTGTGTTGAAGTATCGCGAGGCGGCGGTTTTATACCCAATTTTCTTAAACGTGCGCGTTCTTTATTATCACGCTCGCGTTGCTTTATGCGTTCTTCGAGTTCACGTTTGCGTTGTTTCGCGGCATCTTCGCGGTCTTTTACTTTTTCTTTTTGTATTTGTTGTTTTTCTTTCAGTGCCGTTTGTTTTTCTTTAGCGCGTTCTTTTAATAAAGCTTCGCGTTCTTTTTGAGTTTCTTTGTGGGCTTGTTCTATTTGTTTTTTGGTGCGTTTACCGATTTTACCTTTCATTGCCGGATTATATACTTCCGTCAAATACTCGAAAGTTTCTTGTGCATTATCATATTCGTGTTTCAAATATTGCGCTTTCCCGAGCAACAAATAGCAATCATCTACCCAATCACTTGAACGGTGATAAGTCGCAACGACTGCAATTTTTTCAATAGCTTTATCCAAATCCGGTGCCACGCTTTTCGGATTTTCTACATCAGCTTCCGGATAAACAGCCAAAATTTTTGAAAAATTATCAATGTGCTGCGCTTCGAGTTTAACGTTAGCTTCTTTGAACAATACGTTGGCGTTAAAATAACCGTTATATCTGGCGGTTAAATTTTTCATGAATAATGCAAAACCTTTCGGCTCGGTATTTTTTTTTTCTGTCACACACGAAGGTGCAAGTAAAATAAAAAATAAAAAGATACCGAACGATTTTATATAATGCTTTGTAAAATGCTTCACGGCGTAAAAAGTTTTATTGTTTCGGGTGTAAAAATACAGGTTCATGGAATACTTTTGCATTATTTAGTTGTGCAATTATTTTTTTAGAATAAAATCAGAAAAGTAATTGCGCAAAATTTTTTTAAGAAAAAATTTTTAAAAAAATTGCGTAATTTTTTTAAAAATTCATTAGGACTTTAATTTTTCTGAAATAAAATTAAAAACTATGCACACTCAATTTTATTGAACGTTTTTTTTTTTCGTTTATTTTTTTTGAAAAAAATTAGAAACTTTTGTCCGTTATTATTATGAGTTTTAGCAAAAAATAACGGACAACGGATAACCAATTACGCATAATGGATAAATTAAAAAATTTGCTTGAGCGACTGCGACATATTTCTGCACG
>JAYTNA010000552.1:0-5023 GCA_043748865.1 Saprospiraceae bacterium | reverse complement strand
TATAATTTTCGAGATGCGCGTTGCCTTCCGGATTCATATCCGCCATCGTATAATCGAACCAGCCGTTTTGCACATCTGCCAAATCTTTTTTAGAAACGTGCGGGTCGAACTGCATTTGATCTTTGTAAGTCGAGCGCGTGAACGTATCGAATTGATGCACCCAAGTTGCTTCCGGCAAATCTTTCAGATAATAACTATTGCTGCCCGAATGATTCGGCACGACATCCATCACCATTTTCATATTTTTGGCGTGCAAATCGTTCACTAATTTTTCGTAGTCTTTCAGCGTTCCGAAACGTTTATCTACTTTATACCAATCCGTAATTGCATAACCATGATAACTTTCGTAATCTTGGTCATCTTCTTGCATCGGATTGAGCCACAACGCGGTCACACCCAAATCATTTAAATAATCTAAATGATCATCAATACCTTTTAAGTCGCCGCCGTGACGAAAATACATTTTACGGCGGTCAATTCCTTGTTGGTGCATATCCGAAAAAGAATCATTAGATGTATCGCCGTTTGCAAAACGATCGGGCATAATGAGATATATAAAATCTTTATTCGTCAAACCTTGATTGCGTTGCGCGTCGGTGTGTCGCGCACTTAAATTCCAAGTATGGGTGCGCGTATCATTATTTTTTTTGAGTTGAATAGTTACGTCGCCTAATTTTGCGGACGGAGAAATATCGAGTGTGATAAACAAATAATTAAAATTTTCGGGACGCTCAATTTTTTTTATCGTCACGCCTTTATGTTTTATCACAACATCAAAATCATGTATCATTTTATCGTGAATCATTAACTCAACTTCGCGGTGTGCAAAACCTGTCCACCAATTCGGCGGATCAATGCGGGGCGTGAAATTTTCGGTGGTCGCTATCGGTAAAATTCTTTTTGGCACAGGACGTTGCACACCTTCCGGCAATCTTTGTTGAGGATCGAAAGTATCGCGCTTTGTAGTTGAAAGTTGAAAGTTGAAAGTTGAAAGTTGAAAGTTGAAAGTTGAAAGTTTATTTGCGTTTTCATTTTCAAAATTATTTGCGTTTGAAAAATTTTTTTGAAAAAAAATAAAAATAAAAAATAAAAAAATAAATTTTTGATTGGTGTGCATTGTGTGAAATTTTTTTATTGAAAATGTTTGTGTGAAAATTTTTTGCGAAAATACTTTTTTTATTTTAATGATTGAAATTGTTATAATAAAATGGTTTTATAAATTATCAGACATTAAGATTTTTGCACCGAATTTTTTATACTTTTCAATCATCTCGGTGCGTTTTTTTTCGATTTTAGTAGCAATGCAATATGTCAGAACTGTGATCGGATAATTATGTCGGGTGGCACTTTTTACGGTCGAATAAATACAGGCTTCTGCGTATAGTCTACCGATATAAAGTTCCTAAATATTTTGTTGCTTTAAAAACGAAAGAAATTTCGGATTTAAAAACGCATTTTCTTTTTGTTTTGAAAAATAATGATCTGTTATAATATGAAGTTGTTTCAATAATCAATTACTTTTTCATAAAATAATTTCCGGATTCTCGGCTTCTATTTTTAAAATAATTGTACGAAATTAATATTTTTTTCTCAATCTCAACGAAATTTCATATTTATTTCGTTCCGACATAAATTTCATTGAGTTTTAAATAAATTTGCAGATTATTAAAAAAAATCCTAACCATTTAGCACTTTGTGATCTTTGTGAAATTCTTTGTATCCCTTGTGTTAAATATAAACACTAAGCACATTAAGGATTTCACAAAGTTTAAAAAGTCGGATGAGGTTTTTAAAAATTAGGAAGATGCTGGACAGTTACAAAAAATAAAAAATACAACGTTTAATGGAAGATAACTACAATTCGGAAAAGGAACCACTCGAAAATAAATTTGAAGTCGAAAATAATTTACGCCAATCGGAACAACCTTCGGTCATTAAAATATTGCTCATAGCGGTCGGGCTTTTTTTTCTCGGACAAATAGTTGCAGGTATAGTGGCTATTGTTGCAAGTCAAATATCCGGTATTGATTGGCAAATATTGGCGAGTAAAACAAAAATTGAAAATACATTACCGAATCGTTCTTTTTTAAGATTTACAATATTTTGGAGCCAAGTTCTTTCTTTTATCGTTCCGGCGATTATTGTGCTTCAATATTATTATAAAAAAGATTGGTTAACCGCTCTCGGTTTAAATAAGTTTCCAAATTGGAAATTAGTTGGGTTGAGTATTTTATTTTTATTAGTCAGTGTTCCGGTGGTGCAGTATTCAAGTGAATTGAATAAACTGATACCTTTACCGGCATATTTAAAAAGCATGGAATCATCAACAGATGAAATGTTAAAAGCAATGTTGAAAAAAGATTTTTTTTATGAAATCGTCATCAATGTTATACTGATAGGGATAATACCGGCAATAGGCGAAGAGTTGATGTTTCGCGGTGTATTACAACAACAAATTGGGCGTTGGATACGTAATAACCACGTTATGGTTTGGATTACGGCGGCGATATTCAGTGCCATACATTTTCAGTTTGAAGGTTTCTTGCCGCGCATGGTGCTTGGTGCAGTTTTAGGTTATCTGTTTGTTTGGACGAAAAATATTTGGCTGCCTATGCTCGTACATTTATTCAATAATGCCGCACAAGTTATTGCGATTTATGCTTTGGGTATCAAACCGGAAGATGCAGATAAAATTGGTTCTGGTAAGCCGATGAATTGGGCGTTTGCACTCGCTTCGATTTTTATGATGATTTTATTAGCGCGGGTAATTCAAAATGAAGCAAATAAAAAACCAATCCTTATGGATGAACGATGAAAAAATTTATTCACCTTCCACAATTTATAAAATTAGCATGAATAATTTTCAGAAAAGAGTATTGTCGGCGGTAGTAATTGTAGGCGTAACCATTTTTGGTTTATTTCTAAGTCCGCTGAGTTTTAAAATACTTTTTTTTATTATCACGTTGGGTTGTTGGTGGGAATATATGCAACTTACATTAGAAGTAGCTCTCGTACGCCGTGTTCTCGGCATAGCTTCGGGTTCGCTTATATATTGGACATGGCCTCAATTGCCGGAAAAATATCCTTCCATTTCAGTACTTTATTTTACTATCCACATTACAGTACTTTTAATAATGGAAGTTTTTCTGAAATCAGAGAAACCTTTTAAAAATGCGGCGTTTTTTGTTCTGGGAATATTTTATATCATTATACCGTTTACATTATTAAACGATTTATCTGTAGATCACAATAAAGGTCCCAATTCTTTTTCGCCGCGATTGGTTGCCGGACTTATTTTCTTGACTTGGATTTACGATACTTTTGCTTATTTAATCGGCTCGCGCTTCGGTAAAAATTTATTGCTACCGCGTATATCACCGAAAAAAACTTGGGAAGGAACGATTGGAGGTGCTGTTGTTTGTATTTTAACGAGTTTAGCCGCAGCGCCGGTTTTGCAAACCTATAAAACAACTGATTGGTTAATCATCGGCATCATCGTTTCCGTTGCCGGATTACTCGGCGATTTAGTCGAAAGTTTATTAAAACGCAGCGTCGGCGTAAAAGATTCCGGGCAAATTTTACCCGGTCACGGCGGTTTCTTAGATAGATTTGATTCTTTTATCGTCATCATTCCTTTTGTTTATTTATTTTTGGTCATTAAAAGCCTATATTAATGGTTAATTGTAAATGGTTAATGGTTAATTAAATTTATTTGACTATTGTAGCCGTTAACCATTAATCATAAACTATTAACCATTATTATGTTTCGTTTCCACAAAGAAGGTGTTTCAATCGTACTCTCGACATTAGTTTTTGTCGGATTATTTCTTTTTATTGTAGCAAGATGGTTTTCGGCACTATACGGCATTAGTTGTCTGATTATGTTTTTCGTGATTTTATTGGTCGCACAATTTTTCAGAAATCCGGTGCGTACGATTGCTATTGCGAATAATAATATCATTTATGCACCCGCAGACGGAAAAATTGTGGTGATTGAACAAACAGAAGAATCGGAATACTTTCACGATAAACGCATTCAAGTATCTATTTTTATGTCGCCTTTGAACGTCCACGTTAATCGCTATCCGGTTTCAGGTGTGGTGGATTATTTCAAATATCATCCGGGCAACTTTCTACCGGCATGGAATCCGAAAGCATCAACGGACAATGAACGCACGACAATTGTGATCAATACCGGAAAAGATAAAATTCTTTTGCGCCAAATTGCCGGTGCGGTAGCACGACGTATCATCGCTTATGCTAAAAACGGGTCGAAAGTCGTACAAGGCGAAGATTTAGGTTTTATTCGTTTTGGTTCGCGTGTTGATGTTTTTTTACCGCTCGATGCAAAAATAAATGTCAGCATCGGTGAAAAAGCGGTTGGTAATAAAACGGTGATTGCGAGATTATCGTAGGGGCAGAAAATTTTCTGCCCCTACGACACGTTCAATGAGAGAGCATCCGCGTTTTTTTTATTTCAATGAACGAACACCTATTGCGAGTGTAGAGCCTACATCAATTATTGTTTTTTAGTGAATTCAAGCAACGAAGGCTTTTTTTTTATGCATTGAAAAATTGAAATGGAATCCACCGATAATATTACACACTGTGATACATCTGCATCTTTTTTTCGGATATCCCTTACGTCGTTTTTTAATATAAAGAAAGAAAATTCTTGCCTTTCCCAATAGGTTCTCATTTCAATATCTTTAGTTTCATTATTCCCACAAAAAACATCTAATCTGCGTTTACTTAATATCCCGCTAACAATTTTATCATGCTCTACGAAGCATAAAGAATTCGTATTGCTATCTTCATCTTGAAAAGATTCTCTGAATCCAATTACATTATTATTTTTAAAACCATAAATAATTTCAAAAAGAGGTACATCTTGTTCCATTTTACCTTTTTCGGATTTTATTATAGAATAGACTTGTTCAAAGATAAAAATAAAGCATCCGAATAGGAACGTTTTTTGCAAATTCGGGATAAAAAGTTATCCTATGAATATTATAAAGACGAG
>JAYTNA010000551.1:0-2585 GCA_043748865.1 Saprospiraceae bacterium | reverse complement strand
ATAATTACTCACAACTCTTCAATTTGTTTCAAATAATTTTCTGCTTGTGCTAAAATTTCTACTTGTTGTTCCGGTGCCATTTTTTTCCAGATATTATATGCCATACCGATGCGCGGATTGCGCGAAAGTTTTTCTTCATGCCGATTATAAAAATGCCAATATAAACTGTTGAACGGACACGCACGCGGTCCGATTTTTTTTGTTTTGTCGTAATAACAGGTACTGCAATAATCACTCATCTTGTCAATATAATTTGCCGAAGAGACGTATGGTTTTGTACCGACTATACCGCCGTCTGCAAACTGACTCATGCCGCGTGTGTTCGTGATTTCAACCCATTCGATGGCATCAATATAAATACCGAGATACCATTCGTCTAATGCATCGGGAGAAATACCTGCAAGTAATGCAAAATTGCCTGTAATCATTAAGCGTTGAATATGGTGTGCATAAGCAAAATCCAAACTCTGATTGATGGCATGTTTCATGCAATTCATTTTGGTGTTACCGGTCCAAAAATATTCGGGTAATTTCCTGTGGTGTTCAAGATAATTGAGCGTTGCAAACGCCGGCATTTGCGACCAATAAATACCGCGCATATATTCGCGCCAGCCAATTATTTGGCGCACAAAACCTTCTATTTGTGCAATCGTTATCGTAATTTGATGTTGTTTCCAATATGCAATAGCATGTTCAACAATTTCTAAAGGCGCGAGTAGTTTTACATTCAAACAAAAAGACAAACGCGAATGATAAAGCGACCACGATTTAACACTCATCGCGTCTTCGTAAATTCCGAAATTAGGTAAACTGTATTTCAAAAAATAATCCAATAAAATAAGTGCTTCTTCGCGCGTAGTTGCCCAAATAAAATTACGGGGATTGATTTTGCCAATCGTTTTTATAGATTGTCGCGTTATCAAGTCATACATTTCTGTCACATCTTTTTCAAAAAGCAAAGGATCTATCGGAAAATGCGCCGTAGGCAATTTTTTTCTATTTTCGGCATCATAATTCCATTGACCTGTCAAGGGTTCGTTGCCTTCCATCAATATTTTGTATCGTTTACGCATCATACGATAAAAACTTTCCATTAAAAAAGTTTTTTTGCCGACAAAAAATTCGTCGAGCGCTGTGCGTGTACTCATAAAATGTTCGGTATCTGAAACAGCGGTTGAAATGGGCAGCAATGCGCAAAAATTTTTCAATTGTTCATCCAAGCGATATTCATCGGGCAGTTGATA
Source organism: Saprospiraceae bacterium (assembly GCA_043748865.1). GTDB lineage: Bacteria > Bacteroidota > Bacteroidia > Chitinophagales > Saprospiraceae > JAAFJT01. The sequence continues at coordinate 1,341 of JAYTNA010000551.1, read as the reverse complement.
TTCAAAATTCGTAATGGTGTGTTCATGGATAAGTTGCACTAAATTTTGAGTCAATGATTGCGTATTATATGTATCGTCTAATTTGATATAGACAACATTGTGTCCCGCATCTTTCAAATAATTAGAAAATGCACGCATTGCCGTAAAAAATGCAATTATTTTTTGAACATGATGCGCCACATAATCGGTTTCTTGCCGGATTTCCATCATTACGTACAAGACATCCGGATTAATATTTTTGTACCAACTGTGTTCGCGGTTGAGTTGATCTCCAAGAATGAGGCGCAATGTATCGGGCATAAAATAATAATTGAAACTTGATGCCGGACTTACTGACAATGAAAAATAAACAAATTATTTTTCGTCTATTTATAGTTGTCATTTGTCATTGTCAGGAAGCCCGGCAACCATTTTTATGATATTTTTTCTAAAAAGTACAGTGTTTCGTGCAAACTTTTGAGAAGTGAAACATTTTTCGGCGTTTCTAAATCTTTTGATACGACTTGAAAACCGGAAATCAAGACTTTACTATCTGCAAAAATTTCCGATAACTGACGAACATAATTTTGCAGCGACATTTTAAGTGGCGGATCATTCAAGAAAGTAAAAACGAAATCGGGTACGAATATGGAGAGGGCATCTTTGAGGTCGTTGAACACAATATCTTGTCCAAGATAAATAACGTGATGCTTTCGTATTTTTATGAGATGATATAAAAATAAAAAACTGAGTTCCTGTCGCTCACTTTGCGGCATAAAAACCATAAATTTTTTTGCGCTTGATCCGGTGTACATTTGCTCTTTCTCGATAGCGCAAATAACTTTTTGGCGCAGCAACTGTCCAATAAAATTTTCTTGCACCGGCGAAACTGAGCCGGTAAAACGCATCAAATTCAATCGGTCTAAAAAAGGAAAAATAATTTGCATCATTACTTGCTCGAAACCAAGTTTATCAATATCTGCCGCAAGAATTTTACTGAATTGCGGTTCATCTAAATGAATCATTGCAATCGTTAAAGCATCTAATTGCGTATCGTGGTGTCCGTGCCGGATTTCAGAAAACTGTGTAACCTTACCAGAAATTTCATCTGCCGACATCTCGGCTATTTTTGATATTTTTATGCCGTTTTTATTGAGCAGCGCAATATTTAAAAGTTTTTTGAGATTATCGTCATCATAATAACGGATATTAGTTTTCGTCCGATTAGGTGCAATCAATTCATAACGCTGCTCCCATATACGTATGGTATGCGCTTTAATGCCCGAAAGTTTTTCTAAATCTGTTATCGAGTAAATTGCCATCATTAAACAATAAACAATGAGTAATGAACAATGAATGATA
>JAYTNA010000550.1:0-9393 GCA_043748865.1 Saprospiraceae bacterium | reverse complement strand
CCCGATGGTGGATGGTAACAACGATATTTGGGTGGTCAAATTAAAACCTGATTACAAAACCATTGAATGGCAGCGCGTCATCGGTGGTAGTCAGTACGATAATGCTCAAAGTATTTTACAAACGCCCGATGGTAATTATATGATTGCCGGTTATTCCTATTCACCGGATTTCGATGTAAATGGTCATCACGCTTGCGATGCCGTTTCGCCGACTTGTCGAGATGGTTGGGTTTTGAAATTGCGCGGTACGGACGGCGCTATTATGTGGTCGAAATGTTACGGCGGCAGTGGCGATGAAAATTTTTACGGTATTCAACCGACAAATGACGGTGGTTATTTATTAGCGGGTTACACTGCCTCAAATGACGGCGACGTGACCGGTTTTCACGACGGCACAAACAATAACAATGACGGCTTCGGCGATGGCTGGCTCGTGAAAATAGATTCGAGTGGCAAACTTTTATGGCAAAAAACAGTGGGCGGAACATTGAAAGATATTTTCACCTGTTTAAATAAAGCACAAGACGGCGGTTTTGTTGTGGGTGGTTTTACCAATTCATCAGATTTTGATCTGTTAAACATAAAAAGTTCTTATACACGCGAAGCATGGGTAGTGCGGTTGGATACTTCCGGCAAAAATATCTTGTGGCAAAATGTACTCGGTTATACAAATGTCAGCGGTTTCGATTCAAGAGTTTATGGTGTGAAGCAAACAAAAAAAGGCGAGTATGTGATTGGCGGCACAACGGCTCAGATACCTTATAAACAAGACGGTATGGGCAATATTGATATGGATGTGTTTATCGCCAAATTAAGTGCGACCGGTACTTTAAAATGGAAAAAATCTTTCGGCGGCAGTGATGATGATTGGGGGTCAAATGTTATTTCTTTGGATGCCGATGACGGCGTGTTAGTTTCGGGCTATACTTTTTCGAGTGACGGCGATGTATCTAATTATCATGGTTTGCGCGATGCTTGGGTGGTGCGTTGTGATAGTCTCGGCAATAAAACAGCTTCATCTACGGTTGGTGGCGGTGATTTCGATTATATCTACGCATCAACCACAGATAATTTCGGAAAATACATTCTTGCCGGCGCCACAAAATCGCACGATAGTTTTGTGCCGAGTAATCCGCATGGGGATACCGATGCTTGGTTTTTTGAAATGGATATTAACGGCACTTGCAGTAATGTCGGTACGATATGTAATGATAATGACCCGCACACGATAAATGATGTGGTACAATCAGATTGTACGTGTCGAGGTACGACAACGGTACTCACAATTTCAAATTGTCCGCAACCGATTACGGTAAATGCTGCTCAAGGTGCAACAACTATAGTTGTTTCTTGGACTGCACCGACACCAACTACCACTTGTACAAACGGTTTAACGAAACTGACTCAAACAGCCGGATTAACAAACGGTGCAGCTTTTCCGATTGGTGCGCAAAACGTTACTTATACAGCAACCGACAGTTGCGCTAATACAAAAACTTGTACTTTTATTGTAACGGTCAATACTACTACTTCAACTTATAATTGCCCAACCATACAAAAAAACTTCGGCGATGTATGTAACGATAATAACGCGAATACTATTAATGATGTCATTCAAAACGATTGTACCTGTAAAGGAACACCTACAACCCTAACAGTTTTAACTTGTCCGACTCCAATTACAGTTACTGCCGCAGCAGGTGCGACAACAACGAATGTGTCGTGGGTAACACCGACGGCATCAACAACTTGCACAAATGGTCTATTAAAAATTACACAAACTTTTGGTGGCGCGAGCGGCACGCTTTTTCCGGTAAGTACCACACCGACAAGTATCAGTTATGCAATTAAAGACAGTTGCGCGAATACCGCACCTTGCACTTTTACTATCACAGTGAAATCTGCCGGTACTTTTGATTGTCCAACCTTATCAAAAAATATCGGCGATGCTTGTGATGATGGCAATGCGAACACAATAAACGATAAAATTCAATCTGATTGTACTTGTAAAGGCACACCGAAACAAGGCGCTTTGACAATAAACTGCTCCCCAAACATTACCGTCAATGCAACCGGCAGTGCGACAACCGCTGTGGCTACTTGGACTGATCCGACAACAAGCACAACTTGTCCAATTACGGGCAGCGGTGGTACAGGAACTTGTACAGCATCAAGTTTTGCAGGTTTTACGAGTCTTGGCAAATTCGGTAATAGTCAATATTATTTTTCAATGGCATCAAGTCAATGGGACAATGCAAATATTATTTGTAAATCTAACGGCGGGCATTTAGTAACTATTAATACGCAAGCAGAAAATGATTTTGTTTTGAGTAAAATTGGTGCAGGTAATGCTGTTTACATTGGTCTCTCGGATAAAAACGGCATCGAAACTTACACTTGGGCAGACGGTAGCAGCAACGCTTATACAAATTGGGAAGGCGGCACACCAAACAACAACGGTGCAAGTCTCGGAAACTATACTGCTATGTTAAGTTGGAGTGCCGGCAGATGGAGTAATCAAAATAAGTATGTAGCGAAACAATTTGTGATGGAAATTGAATGTGGCGGTAACGGTATCGCACTCACCCAAACAGCCGGTGGCGCAAAAGGCTCAGCGCTTCCTATTGGTACACAAACTGTAACATATCAAGCGGCGGACAGTTGCGGTAATGTGCAAACTTGTTCGTTCACTGTAACAGTTAATAAAATTTACGATTGTGTTACACTTCAAAAAAATATCGGTGATACTTGTGACGACGGCAACCCGAATACAACCGGCGATAAAATTCAAACGGATTGTACTTGTAAAGGAACAACCATACCTTCAACTTTAACGCTAACTTGTCCGACGGCACAAACGATTACAGTTGCAACAGGTCAAACATCGGCGGTTGCTACTTGGATTACGCCGACACCTACAACAACTTGTATCGGCAATGCAATTAAATTGACACAAACTGCCGGTCAAGCGAGCGGCTCTACTTTTCCTATCGGTACGCAAGCTATCAGTTATACTGTTGTTGACAGTTGCGGCAGTACGAAAGCATGTAGTTTTACAATCACAGTTAACGGCGGCGTATCAACATCTACACTTACAGTTTCTTGCCCGCAGTCCGTTATTGTCACTGCCGTTTCCGGCGCGACAACTGCAATTGCAACTTGGAGTACGCCGACAGCAACAACAACATGTGCGGGTGGTTTCATAAAAATTGGGCAAACAGATAGTACTTTCAAAAGCGGTTCCGGTTTTCCTGTCGGTACTATAAACACTATTACTGTTATTGCTAATGATAATTGTAATAGTGTTAAATCGTGCAGTTTTACGGTGACAGCCAATGCTTCGAGTACAGTCGGACCGGATTTATCTTTGCGTTTCCAAAATACGCAAACATCTTTTGTCCGCTTCTCAAATTTTCATTATTTGCTCGAAGTAAAAAATGTCGGCAACAGCCCAATGACGAATGTGGCGATACAATTTAAATTTCCGGCAGGAACGGTTAACGGCGGAACAACCGTACCTTCAATCGGCACTTGGCAAACTTATTGTGCCGGCGGAGTGCAGTGCTATCAATGGTCTATCCCAAATTTACCGCTTAATTCGGTAGCGACACTCGATGCAGTTGTATTCGTTTTAAATGTTATTTCGCCAATAGTAGCCACAGCACAAATATTGAGTGCCACACCGATAGATTCGAATCCGGTAAATGATGTTGCAACACTGACATTGGCTCCACCTTTGAATTTAACCGCTGCCAATACTTCCCAAGCGATTCCGATTGTAATAGAAAAAATTTACCCGAATCCGGTAGTAGAAGAATTGGATTTGAATTTGAGCAGTCTTGTTGATCAAGATATAGATTTCAAATTTTTCAACAGCTTAGGAAGCATAATTAATCTAGAAAAACGGCACGTAGAAAAAGGCGCAAATATTTTTAGATTTGATGTCAGTAGTTGGGAAACCGGCGTTTATTATGTGCTGCCTAATACACGCGAAGGTATTAATGTACCGATTAAGTTTATTAAATTGGAATAGTTTATTAGTTATCGGTTATTTGTTATTGGTTATAATTTTTGAAATAATGGATAACGAATAACCGATAACGAATAACCTAAAAAAAAACGCCCTGCTTTTTTAAAAGCATGAGCGTTTTTTTTGCTGATTAAAAACTCATCGGTTTTAAAAAGAAGGATTATTTGTGATTTTAATTATCACTTGGAACCGTCTTTACTAATCCCGGATTATTAATCCGAATTTCATCATTATTTTCGTTGAAAAATTTGAATTCATTGACGGCATATTCATTATCGGCAACGACGTGAATACGGCGTTGGTATTTCATGTACCACTTAATAATTCTGTTCGGAAATCCTTTTTTATAATACGCATCAACAAATGGATGTACGCGCAAAAAAAGTTTTCCTTTCGGACGGGCTTGTAACACAGTTGCTAAATCGCGTTCAATTTCTTCATCAATATTGACGCTGACAGTCGCTTGAACTTTGCCGGAACCATTACAAGTCGGGCAAACTTCCGACATATTTATTTTTAATTCCGGCCGCACACGTTGTCGCGTTATTTGCATCAATCCGAATTTACTCAAAGGCAGAATCGTATGCTGCGCTCGATCAATGAGCATTGCATCTTTCATGGCTTTTTGCAAATCTTTTTTATGCTCGACATCTTTCATGTCAATAAAATCAATCACAATCAGACCGCCCAAATCGCGTAAACGCATTTGTCGCGCAATTTCGTCCGCCGCTTCCATATTTACAGCCAAAATAGAATCATCGGTCGTTTGAGTACCAACTTTATGTCCGCTGTTTACGTCAATGACGTGCATGGCTTCAGTATGTTCAACAATTAAATAAGCACCACTCGGCAAAGTAGCTGTTTTGCCGAAACTACCTTTTATTTGTTTGTTTACACCGAAAACTTCAAAAATCGGTTTTCCGGGCTTATGAAACTGAACAATTTTCACTTGTTCAGGCGAGAAACCTGATAAATACGATTTTATTCCTTCAAAAGTGTCTTTGTCATCGGTAACAATACGCGAAAAAGAAGTGCTTAATAAATCGCGTAAAATACTCGATGTTTTGTCTAATTCACTTAACAATTTTGCGGGAGCTTGCATTTCTTTCAAATTGAAAAAAATCTTATCCCACTTAGACAACATTTCGGTCATCTCTTCGTGCAATTCAGCAGTATTTTTTCCTTCTGCCGCCGTGCGAATAATGACGCCGAAATTTTTAGGTTTAATACTTTCCGCAATGGATTGCAGGCGTTTACGCTCTTCGGTCGTACTGATTTTTTTTGATACGGCAATAACATCGGTGAACGGAGTGAGTACCAAAAAACGTCCCGGTATTGTCAATTCGCAACTTAATCGCGGACCTTTTGTACCAATCGGTTCTTTGAGTATTTGAACAAGAATATGTTGCTTACGCGGCAATACTTGATCAACTTTTCCATTTTTGTTGATGTCAGGTTCAATTTTAAAATGATCCAGATTTGAAGTATTGATTCCGCCCGATACAACGCTTTCTGTATATTTCAGTACGTTGCGTAATTTCGGACCCATATCCGTATAATGCAAAAAAGCATCTCGTTTATGACCAATATCTACAAATGCGGCATTTAAACCGGGCATCAATTTTTTGATTTTGCCGATGAATATATCACCCACAGCAAAATCATTACTGATTTCTTCACGATGTAGTTCAACTAATTTACCGTTTTCAAGAAGAGCGATTTCAACATCCGATTGCGTGGAATGAATAATAAGTTCTTTTTCCACAACTTTAATAGTTTAGAGGCGCGAAACAGGTAGGCATAGTGTTCGATGCGTTAATTAAATATAAGCAGCAATATAAAATTCTTCTCTTTTTTTTCTGTGCCAAGACGCGAGAACGTGCGCACAAAAAAAATTAAAAAGAACATGAGAGGTTTATGTAACTCAAAAAATCAAGTGAAAAAATTATAAAAATCACGGGGTTAAACATTTTAGTAATGAACAACGAACAATGAACAATAACCGGAAATTTTTTAAAATATTAGATTTCTCGCCGGTTATATAAAATCAAGACACATTTTGCATTTGTTCATCTATTTAATCTAAAAAACACTTGAGTTTTTTGATGAAAAAATTTACAGGTTTAATCAGCTACAAATTAACCGAAAAATAAAAATACTTCTTGTTACACCCTCGATTGAAAATGAACAAATGCTATTGTTCATTTTTTATTACTTACTGCCGTTAAGAATTAGTCATTAACAAAACAACCTGACGTTTCATCACCTATCAGAGTGAGAGAATTAAATTAACGGCTTTTCTTTTTGTGACGATTTTTGCGCAGGCGTTTCTTTCTTTTGTGCGTTGAAATCTTATGTCGTTTGCGTTTTTTTCCACAAGGCATAACTGTATGGTATGATATTTAATGAAAAAATAATTGTTTATTTATCAAATTTCCGTGTTGAACGGAAGGATTTTCAAAAAGGTGCGCAAATATATTCTTTAAATATGACATTTTTTGAAAAAATTTAACATTTTGTTGAGTTAGATAAAAGTTTGTGCCGCCACTTCATATTGAAGTTATTATAACATCTGGACATTTTTTTGAAACATCAAATAAATAAAGCCGGAAAAAACAACAATGGCACTCACAAAAAAAGATAAATCAATGCGTGAAACAACGTTATTATAGATCGCTTGCGACATCAAAGCACCGATACCAATACCGGCTTCAAGCGCAATAAAAGTTGTCGCTAATCCGCGACCGCGATTTTCATTTGCAACTAAATCTATTACCCAGGCTTGAATTGTCGGTGAATTCATACCGTAAGAAAACCCGTAAACGACGGCAGCCAAAAAAAACAAGAAGGGCGTGTTTGCCAAGCCTATAAAAACCAAAGCGCAACTCATCGCCAATACCGACCACCGCAATACAAAAACTCTACCGCGCTTATCCGAACTTTTTCCGAGCAATAACCGAATGATAAGTGAAGAAAAAGTGAAGACACCAAAAAACAAACCTTTGTTTTCTATTCCTAAATGTTTACTTAAATCCGGTATAAGATTTAGCGTAACGCCGTAAGCAAATGCACCGCAGAATTGTACAACAAATGGTGCTATTGCTCGCGATTCAAAAACATCGGCGCGTTTTATTTTCAGTAACGCTATAGAAAATTTTTGTTTATTGGGTAATGTTTCGCGCATCGTTCCTACTAAAATTATCACCGACAACAGCGCAAACAAAGCACTGATGATGCACATAAAATTAAATCCGAGATGTAAAGTTAGCGCACTGCCCAATACCGGCGCGATACTCATTCCGACGCTGCTGCTCATGCCCAAAGCACTCATTGCTTCACCGCGCCGGTGCATCTCTACTAAATCGGCGGTATAAGCTGCAGTTGCAGTTGGTTTAAAACCGGTTGAAAATCCGTGAAACAAACGTAACAATAAAAAGCCAAAAACGGTGAGCGTTATCGGATAAAATAAACTGCACACTACACATACCGTCGCGCCGAAAATCATGACAGGTACACGCCCTATTGTATCCGTCAATTTTCCGCTAAATGGTCTTGATATGCCGGCAGTCAGCGTGAATAATGCTAAAATGTATCCTTTATAGTCTGCACCTCCGAGTGCAGTCAATCTATCCGGCAATTCCGGTAAGAGCATTTGGAAACTCGCGCTGAAAAGAAAATTACTCGCGCATAATAATAAAAATTGTGAGGAATACAGTTTAGAAGATGTGGTATGGGTTATTGATTTCATCGGGCAAAGATAAGTGAAAATGGTATATTTCAAAACAAGGAACATGGGGTACGTTTAAACTAAAACTGCAAAAAACCTGTAACCGGTAACATTAACCGGTAATCATTATTTTTCTTACCTTTGCATCTTAGAATTGTTCACCGATCTATCGCGGTGTCGAAATTTATTTCGGCAATGAGGAAAGTCCGGACAACATAGAGCAACACACCATCTAACGGATGGGTATCGCAATGCGGTAACAATTTGCGATAACAGATAGTGTCACAGAAAAAAACCGCCGATTTATAATGTAAACCGGTAAGGGTGAAAACGTGCGGTAAGAGCGTACGGTGCCGATTAGTAATAGCCGGGACGGATAAACCTTGTGTGTTGAAATGCCAAATATATCATGGCGATAAAACTTTTGAAAAAAAGTTGTTGTCACTGCGTTGCTCGCGCAGCCGTGAGGGGTAGGCAGATACAGCGCATTGGCGACAATGTGCGTAGATAAATGATAGATGCCTCGCTTTTCTTTTTTTTTGCGAGTGACAGAATCCGGCTTACAGGTGAACAATTTTTTTTTAGTTGGTTGGTTGGTTTATTAGTTTACTTACACGATACTCCAAACCGTTTCCTCTTTTGCATCTTTCAATTGAACACCGGCAGCTTTTAAACCGTCGCGAATTTTATCGGATGTTCCCCAATCTTTATTTGTGCGGGCTTGTGCGCGAAGTTCGATGACTAATTGCATCACCCCATCCATTTGCGACGTATTGTTTTCAGACATACTCTCATCTTGCAAACCGAAAATATCGGTGACAAAAGCATCAAAAGATTTTTTTAAACGCGCTAAAGTTATTTCGCTGATGCAGTTGGCGCGAATTTGATTATTTTTAATAGAATAAACTATCGTACACAATTCAAAAAAACGCGCCAATGCCTTTGGTACATTGAAATCATCACTCATCTCATTCATCGCTTCATCTAAAAGCGTATTGATTTGTATATCCGTATCGTTTAAGTCCGGTTTTTCTTTTATTGAAAAATTTTTCACAATTTTATGTGCTTCCATCAAACGTTTATAACCTTTTTCTGCGGCCTGCAATGCTTCATCGATAATATCGAGCGTTGAACGATAATGCGCTTGTAAAAAGAAAAAACGCACGGTCATCGGTGAATACGATTTAGTTGTGTGTTCCGATGTGCCGGTGAAAAGTTGTGTCGGCGAAATGGTATTGCCATCCGATTTCGACATTTTTTTTCCATTCAGCAATAACATATTAGCGTGTAACCAATACCGTGCACCGGATTTTATTAGCTTTGAGCTTTGAGCTTTGAGCTTTGAGCCCGAATCGCTCAGAGGCTCATTGCTCAAAGCTAACGGCTCACAGCTACCCAAATTTTGTGCAATTTCGTTTTCATGGTGGGGAAATTTTAAATCGTAACCGCCGCCATGAATATCAAACGTTTCACCCAAATATTTTTTACTCATCGCCGAACACTCTAAATGCCAACCCGGAAAACCGACAGACCAAGGTGAGTCCCAACGCATGATGTGTTCGTCGGTCGCTTTCATCCAAATCGCAAAATCTGCAGGATTTTTTTTCTCGTCTTGTTTTTTCAAATTATCGCGCGT
>JAYTNA010000549.1:0-8756 GCA_043748865.1 Saprospiraceae bacterium | reverse complement strand
GTTGCCCGATGAGATGGTAGCGATTTGGGCGATTTCAGCATTGGAATCAACAGCCTTCGCTTTTTTAGCAATGACATCAACTAGATGGGCAACTGCTTTTTCGATGCCGCGACGAACGCCAACAGGGTTTGCACCTGCGGCAACATTTTTCAAACCTTCGCGAATCATTTCTTGAGCCAAAACGGTAGCGCTGGTGGTTCCATCGCCTGCTACGTCATTGGTTTTAGAAGCAACTTCACGAATTAGTTGAGCGCCAGCATTTTCTAGGGGATCTTCTAATTCAATTTCTTTAGCGATGCTCACGCCGTCATTAATGATTTGAGGAGCGCCATATTTCTTTTCAAGAACTACGTTGCGTCCTTTTGGTCCAAGAGTTACACGCACAGCGTCAGCAAGTGCATTCACACCACGCTCAAGGGCGCGGCGAGATTCTTCATCAAATACTACGATTTTAGCCATTTTTTTCTAGTTTAATAATTGGTAAATTGATAATTTGCAATTCGTAATTGATAATTCGTAATTCACAATTCGTAATTCGTAATTGATAATTCGTAATTGATAATTTTCTGAACCACCGGTAACATTTATTGTAGCTTGTCCGTCCGCTCGTCCGCACGCCGGTTGTTTATTTATGACACTTGTTACTGTCAAATTATTATTCGTTGCCGGAATTTCTACTTGAATGATTTGGTCGCAATAAGTTTTTGTAATGTCGCTTATGGTGACGAAATAGTTACCTTTTGCTAAATCCGTGCGTTTCGCTCCGGACTTGCCGTCGCTCCATGCAAAATTTAATCCGTTGGCATTACCAAAATCCGCACCACCGTTACTTCCGGCACAAGTCGCCGCCGTAAGGACAGGTACAATACCTGTCCCTACTACCGCATCGCTGTTTTTAATAATGATAATTTGTTGCGCAAAGCAAGTTGTATCTGCCTTACGCATGATTTTCAATGTGTAAGCTCCCCCAAGTAAATTATTTATTTCGATTGGTGATTGACCTTTGACAATTGAAGTTTGAACGATATTGAATTGAGCATCACGCAGCACAAATCGTAAATCGTTAATAGAATCAATCGTCAAACGTATAGAACCCGAAGCCGTATTACATTTTGAATCCAAGGTAGAAACGGAAGCAATAACCGGTTTTATACAAGTATTAGAACCGTTTGAATCGTTACAATCATTCTTAATAATCAAACTTGACATTGTATCTCTACAACCGGCGGCATCTGTAATAATGAGTGTATAAAACCCTTCAGCAAGATCAAAACGATTTTGCGGATTGTTTGTACCCGTTAAATCATTCCAATCAAAATTAAACGGTGCTTTTCCTCCCGTCACATTCACAATAATTGAACCTGCCGCATCGCAAGTTTTATTCGTAACTGTTGCATGACCTTTGACATCGCAAGTAACCGGTGTACAAACATCTTTTACAGTAACATTTGTCATTGTATCTTTACAACCAATAGCATCTGTTATAATGGCAGAATATATTCCAACTTGCAAATCAGTTCTGTTTTGCGGATTATTCGTGCCGGGTAAATCCAACCAATCGAAAGTGTATGGTGCGATACCACCATTAATTGTCAGAATAATTGAGCCGCCTGTAGTACAAGTTATATCTCGAACTGTTGCAGCAACATTATTAGTCCCGCCAAAACTACAAACCGGATTTGTCGCACAATCATTTCTGATATTGAGTGTATCCAAAATAATATTACAGCCGTTGGCATCTATTACTGTGACGCTATAAGAACCGACGATTAAATCACTGCGCGAAGCCGTGAGAATAATCGGATTGTCACTCCATTGATACGAATAATTACCTGCTCCTCCGGTAACAGCAATATTGATTATGCCTTTTGCATCACAAGTGTGATTAACTTTTGTAGCAACTGCCGAAAGCGGTATCGGATTTTTAACTTCAAAACATTTTGAAGTTAAAATACAACCGTTGCCGTCTTTCACAACGAGACAATATCTGCCGATGATTAATTTTTGAAAACTTGAATTCGCATTTATTATTTTAGTTGAAGCGTGAATGACACCGGCGTCATCAATTAAATATAAAGAATCATTATTGCCGTAATTTGAAATACGCGCTTGAATTTGTCCATCTGAAGCACCGACGCAATGCGTATAAATAATTGTATCGGTCAACTCAACAATTGTATTTCCGATGCTTTCATTCGGCATCGTGAATGTGGCAACCATTGTACATTTAGTACGTTGGTCTGTTACTATAACTGAATATACACCCGAAAGTAAATTATTTTTAACTGCATCTGAACCCCAAGAATAATTGTAAAAACCTGAACCACCTGCTACACGAATTATCGCTGAACCGTTTGCTAATCCGCAAGTGGCTTTTTTCGTTATCTCTACCGTAGCCGTTAAATTATTTTGAGACTCAATGCGCACATTGATAAGTGTCGGACAATCTTGTAAGTTATTTTTCGCTACTAATACTTGATAGAATCCGGCTTTTAAATCATTGCGCGAAACGCTGTTTGAATTATCGAGCAACCAAGTATAAGTTAATGAATCCGCCGGTGTAGGCGATAATGTTGCCGAACCGTTTGCTGCTTCGCAAGTTGCCGGCGTTGTTACCGCAGTTATGTTTTTCGGACCTTGTAAACTACCTATACCCACATTCGCATTGATAAAACAACTTGGATTTGAACGTTGGCTGATAATGACGGAATAAACACCACTCGCTAAACTTGTGCGTTCATTGCCGACATTATTTACGTTGCCGATTGCCGGTGTCCAATCGAACTGATATTTATTAATGTCTAGCGTCTTTTTCAAATAAATTTTTCCGCCACCATTATTTTCACCGCAAGTTGCAGATGTTGATGCAATTGAATCAATAACCGGTAAACGACACGGACAAGAATCGAGAATTGCGATATTTTTTATAATTATCGTACAACTGCCGGCATCTAAAACTGTTACCGAATAGGTTCCCGGTAGTAAACCGCTGCGTGTTGCCTTGTCTGTTGGATTTCCGTTGGCATCAGACCATAAATAACGATATGGCGCATTACCTCCCGAAGCTTTTAGAGAAATATTGCCGGATGCATCACAAGTTTGGCTGCGTTTTGTGAAAGTTGCCGTGATAATATCCGGTTGTGTCACGGTAAAATTACGTTCAACTGCAATGCAACCGGTTGAGTCTTTTACTTGAAAAATATATTTTCCTGCTTGTAAAGCACCATTCGTGGCGATGCGACTTTGATTGTCGTGAATTTCTATATTAATCGGATAAATAAATACGCGTCCGGGTGTAACAAGATAATTTACTCGTGCATCAGCACTGCCGTTACAAGTAAGTTGTGTAATACTATCTAAAACAAGTTCGGCTTCAATATTTTGATTGATCAAATTGAAAGTGACAGTTGTTTTACAACCGGTTTGTACATCTGTTGTCGTTACAGTTGTTGTACCCGCAGGCAAAACAAAACGCGAATCGCCTTCACCCCAAGAATAAATATATTGTCCTGACCCACCCGTTGTCGTCAATTTTACATAACCATTCGGTTTTCCGCATGTCGGTTGACTGCGAATTTCAGAACTTGTATGTAACGGAATATTATTCGACACCGCGATTGTATCCGTGAAAGGACATCTGTTTGATTTCGAGTCAGTAATCGTTACAATATAAAGTCCCGGTGTTAGTTTTGTACGTAGGCGATTGGTATCTAAATCATTCCAACGGAATTTTAAACCAACATTTGCCGGATTGGTATAATCAATACTACCGGTTTGTGAAACACAATTTGCCGGTTTTACAATCGGTTTATCCACCAATAATTTATTCGCATCGTTGATTACAAATTTAATTGTCGTATCACACGACGCTAAATTATTTTTTACAATTTTTACCGTATAATTTCCTGTCGATAAATTATTTGCCGTATTTGTTGTTGAAACATTTGGTGCCCAAGTAAAAGTGTACTCAGAAACATTTCCGGTGTTGATGTTTACAGTTGCTTGTCCTAAACTACCAATCGCACATGGCAAATCAATTTTTGTTAAAGAGACAATCGGTGTTTTGCAAGTATCTGTCGGAGGAACGCAGATTTTATTTATCGTAAAAGACTTTGTAATTGAACATTGACCGGCATGAGAAACTGTTACCGTATAATTTCCGGCAACTAAATTGGTGCGAACGCGGTTTGTATCATTATCGTTCCAAACAAAAGTATAATTCAGGTTGGCATTGAAAGAAATGCTGCCGTTTGTTTGACAATTCGCATTTAAAATTGTTGGTATATCAATCACAACATCAATCGCCCGATTAATCTTAAATGGCGTTGAGGTAAAACAAGTCGGGTCAGATAATTTTTCTATACGCACTATATAATCACCCGGCACTAAATTATTAGCCGAAGAAGTATTTGAAACTGCCGGCGACCAAATAAATTTATAATCAGCAAGGCTACCGTTTGAAATAGATACTACTGCTTTGCCGTCATTATTACGGGAACAAGATTGGTCGGTTGTTTTCACTGATACAATCGGTGCTACACAAATCACACAATTGCGACCGACAGTAATTTTTTGTTCAATGAAACAAGTCGGTGTATTATAAACAGAAACCGTATAATCTCCCGCAGCTAAATTATTGCGCGATGCACCGATTATGCCATCGTTCCAACGATATAGCAAATTTGCCGGAGATAATTGGACAACACCGTTTTTATCTGTACAAGTTTCGGATTTATTAACGTCGATTGTCACCACCGGTTTATTACCCGTTGAAATAATTTGTACTTGTTTGACAACATCGCATTGCGTCGCGTGTGAAACAGTTATTTTGTAATTACCGACTGCTAAATTATATCTTGTGCTTTGCGTATTGCCGTCATCCCACAAAAACTTATAACCGTTGTCGCCGTTTGTATTAAATGTCGCACTGCCCGTTGTCGAATTACAACCGGCATTTATAATCGCGGCATCGGCGACCGCAACATCCGGCGTATTGTCAATGCTTAATTGTATCGTTGCAAAACATGTTGCGTCACTTAATTTTTCTACTCTGATGCTGTAAATTCCTTTCGTTAAATTTTTTGCGGTGTTCGTTGATGAAACATTCGGTGTCCAAATAAATTTATAATCGGCGATGTTGTTATTTGTTATCGCAATCGTCACCGTGCCATCATCTGTCTTACTGCAACTTACATCCGTTTTTGCTACACTCAATATAGGAGCTATGCACGGTAAACATAATTTTGTCACCATCACTTGTTGCGTCGCACTGCATGTCGCACTACTCACAACCGATACCGAATAAGTCCCCGATGTTAAATTATTTCTCACTGCACTCGTTCCGCCGTCATTCCATCTGTAAATATAATTTGCCGGCGATAAAGTTATTTGTCCGTCATTATTCGCACAAGTTTCAGGTATATTGAGTACTATTGTTGCAACCGGCGGATTATTTATCAGCGTGATATTTTGTGTTTTACTACTCGTATTACCGCAATTATTTATCGCCGTCCAAACACGTTGAAATGTAGTTTGACAATTGCCCGAAGGTATCGGTTGTGTTTTATTAAATTGCAAAACAGGATTCACGTCGCAATTATCTGTTGCAATGATGTCTTGATAAAGTATAGGTTCTATAGGTATCGTTTCTCCTTTCGATAAATCAACCGTAATATCATTTGGTACGCGTAATACAATTGGTTTAATTGTATCTTCTACAATTAATGTTTGTGTGTAATCGGATTTATTGCCGCAACCATCTGTAACCGTCCATGTGCGCGTATTCACAAATCTGCCATTACAAGAACCTTTCACTATTTTTTCGACGGGATCGGAAATAATAGGATTGGCATCGCAATTATCTGTTGCCGTTAAAGTAAATGCGCCGAGTGGCGGTATTTTATCGCACTGTACCGTCGTGTTTTGAGGAACATTCGTGAATACCGGAGCTTCTGTATCGCGTATCGTAATTTTTTGCATCGCCGTCGAGGTATTACCGCATAAATCTTTTGCCGTAAAAGTTCTCAATAGAATACGATTTGAACAATTCACATTCGGATCTCTTTCCAAATCATCGCGTTGTACTATCTTATCGAAACCGCAATTGTCCGTCGCTTTAGCATCGGCACCGTTCGGAATAGGGTCTTTACAACCAATCGTTACATCGGGCGGAACAAACGTAAACACCGGTGCCGTTGTATCTTGTACAGTAATGATTTGCGTTGCCGTTGTCACATTACCGCAATTATCTTTTGCCGTCCATTTGCGCGTTAATATATACGCACTCGGACATGTTGTTATCGAATTTGTTTTTGTTTCACTCGCATTGATAACAGCAGCAGCACCGAAAATATCCGTAGCAGAAATAACGGGGACAAGTGGAATCTTATCGCAATCTACCGTAATATTTTTGGGAATACTCGTGAAGGTCGGACCTTGAGATTCGACAAAACCGGCATCTATATCCGTACGCGTTTCTCCGGATTTTAAAACAATTGCATCCGTCTTTCCGGAAGCATCAACATCGCTGTCAATAGTTGAATTACCGGCATTTTTGGTCGTGAAAACAAGTCCGGAAATATTTGGCGGAAAACCGAAAGTTACAGAGTAAGTCCCGGCTAATAAATTATTGAATAAATAAAAACCGGAAGCGTCGGTTGTTGTATTTTTTATTACCATGTTACCGGCAATATCAGTGCCATTTAAAGTTATGGGGACGCCGGCTAAGCCTTTTTCACCCCCATCTTGAATGCCATTTTTATCGCAATCTAACCAAACAAAATCGCCGATAGCACTTGAACAACCATCAACAGAAATTTGAACCGGGGCGGAAATAGAAATACAGCCATCGCCTTGTTCGGTGACTACGACTCTGAAATAAGTTGTTTTCGATAAATTATTAGTGGCATAAATCGCAGCAGTCTCATTCGAAATATTTGTCCAAGTTGAACCGTTTAAACTTGATTGCCATTGATAGGCAGGTAAACCGGAACCGGCAGATACAGCCGCTGTTATCGCGAACGGTGCGTTTTGACAAATAAATAATTGATTGGTGAGAATAGAAATAAATGGTTTATTCACCACAGTAACTATTTGCGGATCAGAAGGCTGTGAACTACAGCCGATACCATCGCAATTGTATAAGGCTCTGAAATAAGTAGTTTTTGAAAGGTTGTTAGCTTGTAAAGTTTTTTTATTTTCTCCGAGAATATCCTTGTAATTTAATCCGCCATCTTCGCTCAATTGCCACTGAATGAGACAAACACCAACACCGCCCGTTGTAGTCGCTTGTAAAGTCGCACTACCACCGGAACAAATAGTTGTTGCACCCGAAACTGTTACCCTCGGTTTGCTTGAAACGCTCAATGAAATTGTATTGGAGGTACAACTATCTTGCGCCCAAAGCCGAATAACAGCCATTGCAACAATCAAAAATGTTGTGTAAACTAATTTCATAAATTATAAAACCATTCGGGTTTATTGTAAGAATTTTTTTGGTTGATAATTGACGGTTTTAGTTATCTAACCATTAACAATTAACCATTTTAAAGAGTTATTGTAGGTTTTGATGCTTATTAAAATGGTTGAAGAACGACGAAATAAATTTTTCTCAAAAAAATATTTTGGGAACAAGGATTTATTTCATAATTGTCTTCAAGACAAAATGATTAAAATTCAAACAATTTCTTTACTAAATACTACTCTAAAGAGCATTGAATTTTCATCAATGAGGGGGAAGAAAACTTAAAGGGAAAAATGCAGGAAGTTTTTCCACTGAACGCGATATAAAGTTTTAGTTATTGTTAAGTTCGGATATAAACTGCAAGAATTTTTTTCTGCCAACTATGCAGAATACGAAAAAGGCTAATTATTTACTTTATTAGGTGAAATGGTTAGTCGGTTAGTTGGTTTTAAAAATATCTAACTAACCAACTAACTACCTAATCCACTAACTCTAATTAACTATCTAAAATCGTGCTCAAAATTAATTTCTGAGTGCTTTTATACATTAGTTCCTAATTTACAAAGGTTTAGTTACAACACCCATTGCCACTACAAGTAATTTTTGCACGATATTTAGTATCATTACTCAACGCCGGTGTCGTATAAGTCGGACCTGTTCCTGCCGGAATATCATTCCACGTTCCTCCGCCATTTGTTGAGTTTTGCCACTGAATAACACAAATACCTGTTCCTCCTGTTACTGTTGCATTTAAAACAGAACCTCCCCCCACACAAACAGCAGTTGTAGACGCTGCTGCAATGATTATAGGTTTAGCAACAATCGTCACTTTGGCAACATTTGAAAGCAAATTACCGCAACCATTTCCGGTTGCTGCGACTACGACACGGTAGAAATAAGTGCCTGCTGTTGTACTTGGTGGTGTAAATATCGTAGTAGTTTCGCCCGAAATATTAGTCCACCCGGTACTTCCATCCGGACTTGATTGCCATTGATAAGTTATTGTACCCGCACCACCTGTAGAAACTACTGTTAAAGTTTGAGTGCCACTAATACACTCACTAAAATCAGTCGGCTGCGTTGTAATGCTCAATTTTGGCGTAATCGTTACTTTCGCAGCGTTTGAAGGCGGAGAAGAACAACCGGAAGAAGCGTTTGAAATATTTACTCTGTAATAAGTGATGCCTGTTGACGTACTTGGTGGTATAAATGTAGCATTCGTTTCGCCGGTAATATTAATAAATGTCACATCGTCCGGACTTGATTGCCACTGATAACTCGGTGAACCAACACC
>JAYTNA010000548.1:0-7061 GCA_043748865.1 Saprospiraceae bacterium | reverse complement strand
AAGTATATTATTTTGAGCGATGACATACAAGGTGTGCAACCGAATCCGTATGCACTCGGCAATGCATGGTTTGTCGAAAATTTAAAAATTGTAGATAATGCCGATGCAGAATTAGATGCCGTCGGAAAAATAAATCCGCGCAAAGAAGCTGTGATACAAAAACAATACGCGACATCACTCAACGGTTTTATGCCGCAATTTGATTCTACGGCGACAATAAAAATGACATCGTACAATCCGGATAAAATGGAATACGCATATTCTGCAAAAGCTGATCAATTCGCCGTTTTTTCTGAAATATATTACCCGCAAGCAAAAGGTTGGAACATAACGATTGACGGACAACCGACGACGTTTACGAAAGTAAATTATGTTTTGCGCGGTGCAAAATTACCGGCAGGTACGCATAAAGTGGTGATGAGTTTCGCACCGAAATCTTATTATACGGGCGAAACGATCAGTTATATTGCTTCTGCACTAACGCTTTTAGCATTTTTCGGTGGTTTGTTTTGGTATTATCGCAAAAATAAACTTGAAGATGCCGATAGATTAGAGTTAGCTGACAGCTATCAGTCTTCAGCTATCAGCCCACAGAAAATTGTTAAAGCTGACGCAATTGTTGAAGTACCTAAAACTACTAAACCGGTACCAACGGTTCCAAAAAAATTGAAGAAGAAATAATTTTTTTTTCTTATAATTTGATTTTAAACGATTTGTAAAAAAATTGAAAGCGCGATGTTGTTTTAAGGCAATGTCGCGCTTTTTTTATTTCCCGAAAAAATTAATAAAAAATTTACAAAATAAATAACTCAAAAGAAAATTTAGTGTGTATGTTTGTCGGTACAATAATTATTCGACTTACCGACACATAAAATCGAATAGTTACAACAAATCAATAAATGTATCTTCTTACCCAACAGTAAGATTTTAAACGGAACCATTTTACTTTTTATGTTACGAGCACACGTGCCGGCTAATTTAGCAGTTACTTGACCGAAATATTGCATCAACGACTTTTAAGGAAAATCTGTTCAAATGTGATCTATTACCAATCATGTAATTTATGCTTGCAACTTATTAAAAGTTGCTAAACCTGTCATTTCCTTGTTTCTCTACGTGACTGAAGTAATATACTTACTTCTAATGACTCTTTACGTGCTATGCCTATGAATACACTTTTTTAAATCTCACTATTTTACCTTTTTAATTTAAAATCATGTTACATAATAACATACAGTTATTCCTATGCGCAAAAACAACGCGCATTTTATTTTTCTTATTCGTTCTCTTTTTTGCAAATAATCAAACAATTATGGCGCAAAAATGTGCAGGTGTTACAATGCCTTTTATTTCACAAACACAGTACACCTTAGATGCATCAGCGGGTAGCTCTTATCAATGGTATTTGAATGGCAAAGCAATTCCAGGAGCAACGCAACAGAGTTATTTTCCGTTAGTTGCCGGTGATTACTATGTAATAGTGATTGATAAAAATGGCTGTAATCAAGGTAAATCACAAACAGCACATACCGAAGTAGATTTTGTTCACAGTTGTCCGCTTATTCACAATTATTTTGGCTTTCCTTGTGATGACGGTGATGCTAAAACTGTTAATGATCGCGTAAGAAATAATTGCAAATGTCGTGGAGATTATGCTTCAACACTTATCAAAGTTAAATGTCCGAAAGATACTGTGTTGGTATCAACTTCTAAATATGGAACGGTTTTCAATTTTGATGAATTCAATATGTTCAAAAGCGTTGCCGGTCCGTGTGCAGGTATGTTAAATGTTAAACGTACTTCGGGTTATTATACGGGTTATCCTTTCGAACCGTCTGCTTTCATTCAAGAAGAATACATTGCGACTGATATGTGCGGTAATAAATCTTCATGCAGTTTTTTTGTAACAACTACACCTGCGCCTAAAAAACAAGCCGGCGGATCGGGAGGGGGTGGAACAAGCAGTTTCTCAATAAATACTTTGTCGCCTAATCCGGCACAAAATAAATTAACGATTACAATTGTAAATGAACAAAATTTTGCCTCCGGCGAAACAGAATTACGTATTTTCAATACACTTGGTCAAACTATTTTGATTGAAAAACGCGATTTAAACATCGGTATCAATGAAATTAATTTAGATATTAATTACTTACAAAACGGTTTGTATTTTGTATCAACATCAGATAAATCGCAAGTGCCGATGAAATTTGTAAAGGAATGATTTTAGTCGGTTAGTCTTTTAGTCGGTTAGTCTTGAACTAGCCTTTAATAAAAAAACTAAGCGCGACATTATTTTGGCCTTTTAATCGTTTAGTCAATTAAGTTTTGGGCTAACTGACTAACCGACTAAAAGACTAACCGACTAAAATCATTCCGTTGTACCCAAATTCAAATCTGCAAAACGATAAGAGCGACCGCTTTCACCATAAATTGCCATGTTGTTGCGACTGATTTGACGACAAATTTTCGGACGTGTTGTGATACCTTGATCTTTGTTGCCAAACAAAGGCGACACTACGACTTGACCGTCGCGATTAATTTCCGCCAAAGCAACTACCGAAGATTTATCCGGCATTTCCTGATAAATTTTTGTACGTTTCGGATTAAAATTTCTGGCATCATCGTTGAAAACAAAATACATTTTATCTTTTACAACACTCATCGCATAACTGCTGTAAGTACCGTTGTCATTCACACTCACTTGGCGTTTCGGAATACGCGCTGTCCAAGCAATTTCTCCATCCGGACGAATATTGACAACTATAATGTCGTTATAATTGAAATAATAATCTACCCGATTGTTGTTGTAATTGCCGTAAGGCGAATATAATGAGCGATAACCCCAAGAATTATAATAAGAATACGGATTATAAAAAGAAGAGCCGTAAGGGCTGTAAGGATAATTATTTCTGTACCGTTGCTCAACAATATATTGCTCTGCTACTAAAATAGCACCGCCATCGCTGCGCAAAATCAATTTGTCTAAATTGTAGTTCGCCAATTCCGGTTCGCGTGCCGTATTATTCTTCGCAATAGCATCTTTAGCACGTGTTTTATCGCGGTCGGACAAATTGGCGGTGACGAAACCGAAATCAAATTCGCGCGTACTCACGCTCGTCATATCTTTTGCTTTCGGATTTATTTTAAAAAAACATGAACCTTTTAAACCCGTCGCATTTTTTTCGGAATAAAAACCGCAGAAAACTAAATCATTTTCATCATTGGAACGAAAAGTTAAATTTGATACGAATTTATCTTTCAAATCAATTTTATATTCTTGCGCCTCTAACGTCGAATCGCGGACATAAGCGACTAAATCGTATTGATAAGTCGGTTTGCCGTCTTTAACGAGTCGTGTTTTACTGTCGTAATAAACCACACCCAATAAATAGACATTGCCGTTTTTATCAATCAATGTTTCATGCACATCAAACTTATTACGGTTGTAAGGCAGTTTTGCATTTTTTACCCACAACTCATTAAAATCGCTGTCATACACATTAATCGTAAAACTTTGCTGATTTTTGTCGTTAGGCTGCTGATTGAACACAACAATTTTACTGCTATCTTTTGAAATTTGGAACGAAAAAACATCTGCTAACTCACGATTAGAACCCGTTTGTTCACCAACTTTAATCAAATTGTCGTCGAGCGTGAGCGAACCTTTTTTAATTTCTTGTGCGAAAAGAAAAGTTTTTGCTAATTTCTGATTATAAAAATAAGATAGCAACCACATTTTTCCGCCCAACATCGTTACATCTTTTAAATTGCGTTCCTTGCCTTTGTAAGTTAAATCTAATTCTTGCGCTTTCACAAGTTTCAAATTTGCATCATAGTACTCAATCACCGGACGCACATCACCATTGCCGAAAAGACCGCCTTGACGTTGGCGCAGTGTATAAAACCCGCCGCCTTCCGTGCCGATAATTTTTTGAATTTCGGTATTCGCCGGCTCTTTATATTCATTACTCCAACGCACTTGCGAACGGGGATGAATAACCGAACCCGTATTGATACTGTCAGTTTGTGCCGACAAACTGGAGGTCAAAAAAAATGAAAAGAAAATCGAAAAAAACAATATGTTACGCATGGTATTCTGATATTTTAGTTTAATGACAAATATACATGAAAATTATGGGTTAATTTTAACTTACTAAACTGTAATCCGAATGATAATCATATTTATTGGCACACACTTTAACACAATCCTAACGTTAAGAGTTTGAAATTAATAAATTTTTTTGAAAATTGAAAGTTGAAGATGACAATTGTAGGGATTTTCGATTTTCAATTTTCCACTAAAAAGCGTTATTTTCGTAAAAAATTTTAATTATGGCAAAATTAGTTTCGAGAAAAATTAGTTAGATTAAAAGTTTAATCATAAAAAAATTTCGATAATAAATTTTGCAACTCATATTGTTTTGTATTTTTGCCGTCCAAATAAGTTACGTCTTACAAAAATCTTAACACACATTAAAACATGAAAACCCTAAGTATTATCGCCGGACTGTTATGTACCGGCATGACAATTAGTTTTGGACAAAACACTCCTACCGAAATTTTACATAGAAAATTACTTTTCGATGCCGGTAAATCGGAAATTCGTCATTTCGAACAAATTATTTTACGAGAAGTTGTTGATTCTATTCGACTTGCAAATGTTGGCGATTATGAAATTGAATTGATTGGTCATACCGATACGACGGGCGATATGACTTACAATCAAATTTTATCCGAAAAACGGAGTGAAGCAGTGGCGCAATTTTTAAAAGAACGAGGTGTGCCAACGCGTCATATTCAATTAGATGCATTTGGTGAAAATGCGCCGTTAACCGAAAGTACGACTGCTGAAGGTAAACAATCAAATCGGCGTGTGGAGTTATTTGTTGTTTGGAAAGAAAAACTGGAAACGGTAGTTGCGACATCAAAATCGAATAATCCTAAAAGTTCTTTTCCCGATACAAAGCCACCGGAAAAATTAAATCCGGAAAATTTACTTGAGCGTTTGCGCGGTATAGATATGCCGGAGTCTTTTTCTCTCAAAGCATCAAGTACACAAAATACTTCTTTTAGAACCCGCAGCAATACCGTATTCAATTTCTTGCCCGGTACTTTTGATGTAGGCGATAATACTGAAATTAAAATTACCGTCAAAGAATTGATGAAGTCGGTAGATATTTTTTCGCAAAATTTAAATACACAAACTAGCGATGATAATGTTTTGGTATCCGATGCATTGCTTTATGTGGATATTAAAACTTCCGGCGGCGTACTTATTACACCGACAAAAAATTATTCACTCCTAATGCCACACAACAATGTCCATTCATTATCGCTTTATGATGCTGTCTCACCGGAAAACGAAACGACTGCGCTAAAAAAATTTATGCAGGATAAATATTCGGATAAAAATTTCAGGTGGGAAAATTCAATCGTTCAAAATAAAATTTCCGGAATTTACGACAGGCTCGATATCATCAAAAATAAAAAATTGGTTTTAGAAAGTTTGTTGAAAAGATTAACGGACACGAGTGGTTGTTCAAAGATGTTGGTTTTCAAAAAATATACCTCACGTGCAGAAACGCGCAACGGAAGAAAAATACAAGTGACTGATACGACGACAATTTATTCCGATCACGCTTCGGAAGGTTTTATTTTAACCGGTGCGAATGAACGCGACGAAACGATTTCGCCATTGTGTTATGATATTGCAGAAGAAATTGAAGAAGCAAAATTAAGTCTCGGAAAAGACTTACAGAAAAAATACAGACGTATTCAACGCAAAGAATTTTGGAATATTTACAAAACTTTTGATGCTTTCGTTTACGCCGACGAACCGCAAGGACAAGGTCTATTTGCAAAATCGGCGCGAAAAAAAATTGGTTCTTACGATACGCTGATTCAGCACATCAACAATCGCATCGGCAATTTGAATAAAGAAGAAATAGACAATTTAAAGATGACGGAAGATTATCGGTTGCGTATAGATTCTTTGCGAAAAATGACGACAATAGCAAAGAATACCAATGTTTTGATTGATACAACATTATCTTATGCTATTTTTGAGCAAAAACAAACAGGTTGGATGAATTTTGGTTACGCTTTAAACGCCGATAAAAAAAATGTCGTAGATTTGAAAACCAATATTCCGGAAAAAGATTTAAGCACAAGAGCCAAACTCATATTCAAACGACGAAAAATTGTAGTTGATGCCGTCATCAAAGAACAATTTTTGACGTTTAATAATATTCCGCGCGGAGAGGATGTTGTGATTGTCGCTTACAAAATTATCAACGGCAAACTTCAAGTCGCCATGCAAGATTGGGTGTCTGATGATGATATTGTGTTGCTCGAGTTTCAAGAAATGAGCCCGGAAACATTAAAAGAAAAATTGGCGTTGCTGGAGTGAAGAATGGCAATTAAAATGGACTTCTTAACATTAGACCTCTTGACATTGGAATATAATTTTTTCAATGTCAAGAGGTCTAATATCATTAAATCCTTTTTTATCTCGATAAAAAGAAGGAATGGAACTGTTCAAATTCTTCCATTTCTTGTTTTACAAAACGTTGGAATAAATTTGTGCCTACCTGTTCGCGCAATGCAGATATACCGACATCAATTAAGCGCAATCCTGTTGAAGTCAAAAATACATTATCGAAAGTTAAACCGGGCATATCTGAGGGGCGGCGTAAATCACGATGAACGAAACCGCTTTTATGTAATTGGTGCAAGTCGCTTTCAAAAACATCTAACCACAATTCTCGACGTTCTTGTTCGTAAGCACGAAAATCCATCGGATAGAGGCGTTCCATCACCAACATTTCAGCATCTTCATTGAGTTCATCGAGTCTCACAAATTTAACAACTAAATCATTAATAGCATTTGCAAACTGCAATTTAACGGATTCAGAACCAATATCCGATCGCGTATCACCTGTAAAAATTTTACCGACTTCTGTATCCGAAAGCGCAATGACAGTATTATTTGCACCCGAAGAAAGTGTACGCGGATAACGTTTTTTCATAACGTCGTGTTATTTATGCGTTTAGGGACC
>JAYTNA010000547.1:0-9503 GCA_043748865.1 Saprospiraceae bacterium | reverse complement strand
TTGAATTTCGCCGCGAACTCCCATTAAAACATCGCCGCGTGTACGTAATTTTATTTTTTTAGGATATTGTCCGCTTTGTTTTTTCAAAATGAGAAGAGAATCCGCTAATCGGCGACGCAAGAAATCGGCATCCATTTTTTCCTCACCCAGATAAGTAATGCCATTTGAATCAACTTCGACGAATAAAGTATCTAAAGGCAAGGTGACATTTCTTAAAACTAAACCGTGTCTCGGCTTTGCCGTATCAACTTTACCGGTTGGTGCAGGTAGTTTTACAGCATCCTGCGGCGCAGTTATTATTGGTGAGGCGGCAGAAGTTGCGGATTTATTGTCATCGGTTTTTTGGCGACATTGTATAAAATAAAAAGCACTCGCCAAGCAAAATACCAATGTGCCGTAAGCCAAACGTTTGTGTAAGATTTTCATAAAAAAGTTTGAGTTTTTGATATTCATTTGTACAGCGTGTAAAGTTGCTTGTTTTTTTTCAATTTTTTGAATTTTTTTTGATTATGGACGATTGACAGTAGACAATTGACAATTTTCTACTGTCAATCATCAACTCTCAATTTTTAAACAATTTTGTCAACATTTCAGGGACTTGAAACGCTTTTAAATTTTTTGCTACAATTTTATGATTAGCATCAAGAATATAAATTTCCGGCGTGATGTCGATGTAATATTTTTCGTGATAGCGACTTTCTAATTGCGGATCCCAAACATCTGTCCAATTAATACCGTATTTATTTTCAAATTCTGTCCATTTTTTATAATCATTTGCATTGGCGGCGATACTGAAAACTTCCAAACCGCGCGGTTTCCACTCGTCGTAAATTTTGCGCAATTGCGGCGTTTGTTCTTGGCAGTGTTCGCAATCCGGATTGTAAATAAATACAATCGTAAATTTCGATTTCAATTCGTACAAAGATTTATAAGCGTTATTTTTATCCTTCGCGCGCACATCTTGACCGATTTTACCCATAATACTCGGCTGAATTTTTGTCGCCGTTTCTTGCAAACCTTTTATATCCGCCGGTGTTTCCCAAGTGACTTTATCGGCGTAATAATATTTTTTTATCAAATCTGCATACACCGCTTCGCCGTCCATATAAGTCGTTTGTGTAGGGCGATATTGATAGGTAATCCAACTCAAACAATATTTAAAAACATCCGGATTTGCTTTTGAACGCTCCACAACATACTCTGCTGAACCGATGAGCGAATCGTTGTTTTGTTGCGTCAACTCAAATAAATATTTTTTCAACTTATTATGAAATACCGGCGTATTCATCAGTCGCGAGTCGCTGAAATCAAAATCATTCCACCAATCGTTTTTATAATTCGTCATGGTAGCGATCGTATCCAAAGCACCTGTGCTTGTCATCACCTTACGCACTTTCGGATTTTGTCCTGCCAGTCTGAATTTAACATATAATGAACCGGGATTATTTTTTTTCAATTCAATCAAGCGTGCATCTCGCGCATCGAGTAAAGCTTGCTGTTGTTGTTTTATGTCGGCAGCGAGAGCGGGATTAGCTTTGTACCTGTCATTTAGTACGTTAAATTTTGCTTCTAATTCTGTTTGCGCTTTTTGTTCGCTGACAAAAATTGCATTCTCTTCCGAATTTTGAACGGCAAGCGTGCCGGCTATATTATTTTTATCCAAGCTGAACACCGGACTTTCACCGTTAGCAATCAAGAATTGAAAATTTTGTTTGTCAGGCAAAAGCAAATAATAATAACCTTCCGTATAACCTTCCGCTTTTTTAAAAACAGCCGTGCCGTCATTTGCTACGACAGTCGTATCCGCCAAATAATTTTGATCGGCATAAACGCCCAACATTTTTGCCGTGCCGCTATTAATGCCGGTAAAATGTACGGTTACTTGTGTTGTCTTTGCCGCCGGTGCTTTTACGGTCGGTTGTTGTGCA
The DNA here is from genome assembly GCA_043748865.1 of Saprospiraceae bacterium. GTDB lineage: Bacteria > Bacteroidota > Bacteroidia > Chitinophagales > Saprospiraceae > JAAFJT01. The sequence goes on along the minus strand of JAYTNA010000547.1, from coordinate 7,575 downwards.
TTGCTGCAAGCTAAAGGAATAAAAAAAATGAAAGCGAGTTTTAAAAAATTCATGGAAACTTTTAGATTATAGATAATAGACGATGGACGATGGACAATGGACAATGGACAATTTTTTCTATTGTCTATCGTCTATTGTCCATTGTCCGTTTTTCACACTGCAAAAAAAATGCAAAAAATGTCGTAAAACAAAGATTTTCGTAAATCTTGAGAAAATATTAACGATTGAGTACCAAAACACATTAAAAAACTTATTTTTGTGGATATTAAGAAGTAAAAGAGAAAAAATCATACCTGAGTTACATGCACATAGTTGCGTGTCCAATCCAAAACGACTTTATCATTCATCAGTCATCATTATTTAAAATGCCGGCAGAAAAAGTAAGAGTAGATAAATGGTTGTGGGCAGTGCGTATTTTTAAATCGCGGACACTTTCAGCCGATACAATTAAAGATAATAAAGTGCGCGTGAACGATAAACTCGTTAAATCATCGTTTCAAGTCGCAGACGGTGATATAGTTTCGGTGAAAAAAGGCGGGATAAATTTTCTTTTCAAAGTCGTCCGGATTATCGAGAAACGCGTTGGTGCGCCGATTGCACACGAATGTTATTTGGATATTACGCCGGAAGAAGAAAAAAATAAATTCAATGATTGGTTCGCCGGAAAATCCGGTAACGAATTTAGAGATAAAGGAACAGGCAGACCCACCAAACTCGACCGTCGTACGATTGATGATTTTAAAGATTTTTATTTCGATGATGGAGATGATGATGAATAATGATTAATAAAATGATTAATCATTATTGCTTCAACTCAAAAGAAAAAGATTCCATAATCGGGTTGCTGAGAAGTTTTGTACACATTTCTTTCACCGCTTCACGCGCTTTTGCTTCGCTGTCGGCGTTGATTTCTAAGGTAATATGTTTTCCAATGCGCACATTATCCACCCCTGAAATGTGAATGTGTTTCATGTTATTCGCCACCGCTTTTCCTTGCGGGTCCAAAAGTTCCGGACGCGGCATCACGTTTATTTCTGCTGTAAATGTCATTTTTTTTAAGATTTAACGTCGTAAAGGTTTTGAACCTCGCCGGTATTTTTATTTATATTAGCGCAAAGGTCATAAAGGTTGAACAATAAAACGAATTTTATCAGAAGATAGACGATAAACACCGGACAATAGAAAGAATTCTATTGTCCGGTGTTTATCGTCTATCATTTAACCATCATAAATTATTTTTCTTTAGCTCACTCACCGCAAAATCCACTGCACGCGCCGTTAAAGCCATATAAGTCAACGACGGATTCACGACACCATTTGAAACCATTGCAGCACCATCCGTTACAAAAACATTTTTACAAGCGTGCACTTGGTTGTTACCGTTCAAGATAGAAGTTTTCGGATCGCGACCCATACGCGCTGTTCCCATTTCATGAATACAAAAACCCGGTGCCGGCGAACTGTCGTAGGTGCCGATATTTTTTAAACCGGCGGCTTCCAACATTTCGGCGGCATCGTTTTTCATATCCACGCGCATTTTCTTTTCGTTCTCTTTAAACTCCGCGTCTATATCAATCGTCGGCAAACCCCATTGATCTTTTTTATCGTAGTTCAATCTGATTTTATTTTCGTAATAAGGCAATTGTTCTCCCCATGAACCCATACCGAAACTCCAATTACCAAGCTCTGTAGATTGTGCTTTAAACTCTGCACCGAATCCTGACGGATTTTTTCTCCCGCGTCCCGCTCCGCCTTGATAACCGAAACCGCGTATATAACCGCGATTTTCATCGGGTGTTACATTTCTGAACCTTGGAATATACGTACCGTTAGGTCGTCTGCCGGCGTAATAAAAATCTTGAAACTGATCGGTATCGCCGTAAGCACCTACACCGTAATGGTGATCCATGAGATTGTGTCCGAGTTGCTCGCTTTCGTTGCCGAAGCCATTCGGAAAACGTGTTGATTTTGAATTGAGCAAAATACCGGCGGATGCAATCGTACCCGCACAAACAAAAACAACTTTAGCGAAGAAATCTATCGTTTCATGTGTCTTCGCATCAATGATGCGCACACCGATTGCTTTTTGTTTTTTCTCGTCGTAAATAATAGATTGTGCAATCGAATACGGACGCAAAGTTAAATTACCCGTTGATTTAGCTGCCGGCAAAGTTGCAGCGTTAGAACTGAAATACGCGCCATACGGACAACCGCGATGACATAAATTGCGATACTGACACGCTCCGCGACCATTATGTTCCTGTGTGAGATGCGCGACGCGACCGATAATCATTTTGCGAGAACCTTTATAGTGTGCGTCAATTTTTGCGGCAATATCTTTTTCTAAAATATTCATTTCCATCGGCGGCAGAAATTCAGAGTCCGGTAAAACCGGAATGTTTTCTTTACTGCCACTAATACCCGCAAATTTTTCAACGTAAGAATACCAAGGTGCGATATCAGCGTAACGAATAGGCCAATCAACGGCGATGCCATCTTTTAAATTCGCTTCAAAATCTAGATCGCTCCAACGATAAGTTTGTTTTCCCCACATAATAGATTTGCCGCCGGTGTGATAGCCGCGAATCCAATCGTAGGGTTTTACTTGATTGTACGGATGATCTTTATCGTTCACAAAAAATTCTGCCGAGCCTTCATCGTAATTATAAACTTTACTTTGAATCGGGTTTTCTTCACGCTGTTTCGCGGTTTTTGCGCCACGGTGCATGAGTTCCCAAGGCTTTTTCATTGTACTCGGATAATCCACAACGTGTTCAACGTGATTACCGCGTTCAAGTACGATGGTTTTCAATCCTTTCTCGCACAATTCTTTGGCAGCCCAGCCGCCTGATATACCCGAACCAATCACAATGGCATCGAAGGTATGTTTTTTAATTGCTTCCGTGTTCAAATTCATTGGTTAGTACTTTATACAGTTATTTTATGGTTGTAAGAGAGAATCTTATAAAAATATACTTCGTAATTCTAAAAATCTCTGCCAAATATAAATCTTTAATCGAAAAACAAAGTCGAAAAACTATATAAATTTGTAGAAAAATTTTAAAGTATGATTGTAAATCAAAATTTCAACATTCTTGATGCCTTACAAACCGAACATTCAAAAGCCATGACGAATAAAATCGTGGAATTTATCGGCGACGATGTTGAAAGAATGTTGGAGTTGATGAATTGTTTTTTTGGAGATGATGTGCGTATCAGCCAACGTGCGGCGATGAGCGTTTGTTGGGTGGCGGACAAATATCCGGCATTGATTGAACCCTATTTAGAAAAAATGTTGTTGATGTCACGCGAATTAAATGTGCATAATGCTTTGCAACGCAATACGATGCGCATTTTACGCGAGTTACCGAAAATTCCTGAATCTGTGTTGGGTTTAGCTACTGATACTGCTTTCAAATTTTTGGAAATGCCGAGTACACCTGTGGCAATTCGCGCTTTTTCGATGCGTGTGTTGTATAAAATTTCTCAAAAAGAACCGGATTTGAAAAATGAATTGAAACTCATCATCGAAACTTTTTTACCGCACGAGACGCTCCCCGCTTTTACTTCAACAGCGAAAGAAATATTGAGACTTTTAGACAAGGGACAATAGACTTTTGGACGATGGACAATGGACAATGGAAATTTTTTCTATTGTCCATAGCCCATCGTCCAATGTCCAAAAGTTCATCATTTCGGATAATTGCTCATAAACTCAAAAATATAGCCGCGATTTTTCAGCATATCAATTATTGTTCGCAAATCATTTTGTCCGTGTTCTGTTTGTAACATTTCATCGTGACCTAAAATCACTAAATGATTCGGCGTAGTCATGTGCTGCCCTTCAAATAATTCATTCACTTGATTGACAAATGCAGACGGTGTTTTTTTCGGCAAAGCACTTTTAGCGTTATGTTCCCACTCAATATCCCAACCGTAAACGCGGAAACCGTTTTCCAATAAAATAGCTGCCGTTTTTGCGCCGTTTTGATCCCAACCGCGTCGCAAATTCGGTGTCGCCCAAATATCGCGTCCGGGCATACGAATTACTTTCAAAGTTAAATTCAGTTTCGTTTCGTTTCCAATCATATCTTCTGCTGCCGAGTTCGGCGAGCGATAAAAATCGAGATAATGTCCGTTAGCGTGCGAGTACGAGTGGTTACAAACTTCCATGTACGGCGAGCGTTTCATGTCGTCGAGATAACTCATAAAAACTTTATTCGTCAATGCGTGTTTACCGACGGCAAATTCAGAAATTTTAACTTGCTTTTCTTCCGCTATCTGTAATAAAATATTTGACGGCGATAATGGTCCGTCATCCATCGTAAAATATACAACGCGTGAAGTACTGTCGAGTTTTGCCGGAGGTAATTTTTTCGGTTTTAATGCCGATGAATCTATTTTTGCAACCGTATCTATTTTTGTTTTAACAGTGTCTATCGGCGGCGTTCCGGAGGAAAAAAGTGTATTATTTTTACAAGAAAATAATTCAACCAGAAAAAATATTAGTAAATTTATGGGCATAAAAGAGCGAATAGCGTTTTTCATTGTCATTTTATTTCGGACTTTGGACAGAAATTAGTCCGAAAGATTAATTATGAATGGTTATTGGTATAGAGTGCGATAAGAAACGCAAAAGTAAAAAAATACTCGATAAATAGGAAAGGATTGGAGATTTATAATTTTTTGATTTTTAATACCGCACTCTTACTTAAACGGTCGAAAAATTAAATACAATTGTTTGAAATAACTATAATTCGGATATTTTTCACCCCCACGAATACCGTAATCCGGCATAATATCTACCGAAGGTAAATAACCCGTTCCGAAAAGCCAATCTTGTATAAAAAGTTTTGTTGCGAAATTCACGCCCCCGCTTCTTTCCGGCGGTAAATTCATCGCATGATGCCACCTATGTAGTTGCGGTCCGTTGAAAAAATAAATTAACCACCCCATATTTACTTTTATATTCGAGTGGTTAAATATTCCCCAAACCGCATCTACTGTCGCTTTCATAATAGTAATTTCCGGTTTCGCACCCGGCAAAACAATAGGCACATATTCGAAAGATTGCGCGATTAGAATTTCAAAAGCATGAGAACGCAAACCGACCAACTAATCTACTTCGGGTGTTGCATGTGCTGCTTCATGTACACGCCAAAGGTATTTATTGCGGTGTTCGATGCGGTGAAACCAATATTGCCAGACTTCATGCGTGACAAAAAACAGAAAAAATTGTTGTCCGATAGTCCAATCGCTGATAAGATGTAAACGTGATATACCCGTGCCGGAGTCAAGCGTTGTACAAATAAAAGCTATCAGAATGCCAAGAAAATAATTTTGAATGATGGTGTACCAAAATAAATCCATCCAATACCCTTTACGAAAAATTTTATAAACTTTTTGATAAGGATAAAATCATTCAAAGCAAGTTAACACAATTGCCCATGTTAAAATGATACAAAGAGAAATAATTTCGGGACGCATGGTTTTAAGAATTTGGGTTAGCACATTTACATAAATACTGCTATTTTCATTTGTCGGTTAAATAACAATTTTTTTAAACTATGATTGTGTATTTTAGGGACGTGAAATAAATAAAGTGCCGGAATAGACTTAATTATTTCACGTTCCTTATATTTTTTTCTCGTGACCAATTTTATATAAAGCATACACCGTAAAAAAAATTGCTAACCCGGGAAAAACTGCCAACCACCATGCCGACGAATCGTTGCGGGCAGCACTGAGTAGTGATCCCCATGTCACTTGTTCGGGCGGCAAACCCAAACCGATGAATGATACCAATGCTTCAAATAAAATTCCGCCGGCTACAGCGAAAGTTGCGGAGAGTAATAATGGCGACAAAATATTGGGTAAAATATGTTTCAAAATAATTTTAACGGGGCTTAAACCCAACACATTTGCCGCCTCTATAAAATCTTGTTGACGAATGCGGAGTGTTTCTTCACGCGCTAATCGCGCAAAATTCATCCAAGATGTGATACCCAATATAATCATAAGTCCGTTTACACTAAAAGGTTTTTGCGATATGGCAACTGCAGCCATGAGCCATAAAATAATCGGAATAGCTTGAATGATTTCCGTGAAGCGCATCAAAACCAAATCTGCCGGCAGCGTAATGTAGGTTTTTAAAATTGGTACGTTTTTGAATAATTTATCGGTTTTTACTAAAACAAATAGAGCAAAGCCGGTGAAAAATTTTAGAAGAATAGAACCGATTAAAAATGATCTGTCTTGTTCAACCCAAGCGTCGAAAAGAAAAAAAGACAATGAAAAAACAACCAACCAACCTATAAGTGCGCCTAATCGAAAACGTAAACTATGATCTCCAAAATAGCCGGCAATAACGCCGATGAGCGTTCCGAGCAATAGAGCAATTAAACTACCACCGAAACCAACCAACAAAGCGGTGCGCGTCCCGTTGATGATGCCGGATGTAACATCACGCCCCAAATTATCGGTGCCAAGCCAATGCCTGTAATACAATGAAGCTACATTCTGTTGTTGGAAAGGACTGACCGTCACGTTATCTAAATCGGTTTGGGTGGCAGAATAAGGTATGAGTGCCGGTATAAATCGGTGTTGATCATTGGCAATGGTAGAACCGGCAAACGCCAGAACGATAAGGCATAAAATAAAAATGCCTGCACCGGTGCGGAGTTTGGGCACGTTGAAACTTTTTATTTTTTCTATGGTGTAGGTTAGTGTCATTTTTTATTTGCCGTAGAGTTGCATTAGTCTCTATCATTTTCTTTTTTGCAAACAAAGTTAATTGATTTTTCTAAAGTATCAAACTTACATTCATTTAATAAACCACATACGCACATAGTTGATATAAGGCGCATAGTTTTTTGGTTTTTTATTTTTATTTTTACGCGGGCAGTTTTATTGTAAAGGTCGTACCTTTTGTGGAAGAATCTTTTACAAAAATTTTTCCATTGTGGTAGTTTTCTACAATGCGTTTCGAGAGCGATAAACCGAGGCCCCATCCGCGTTTTTTTGTCGTGTAACCGGGTCGAAAAACAGTTGCCCATTTATCTTTCGGAATACCTTTTCCGGTATCGCTGATATCAATACATACCCAATTTTTTTCGGTATAAACTATTGCATTGATTTCACCTTCGCCGGTTTCCATAGCATCGAGTGCATTGCGCATGAGATTTTCGATGACCCAATCGAATAAATGTGCGTTAATATTGACAATTTTCGGTGCGGATTCTACGTTCGGAAAATTAAACACGACGCGACGCGGTGCACGTTTTTGCATATAATCGCGACAATGATCTAATTCTTCATATAAATTTTTAGGAATTAATTCCGGTTCCGAACCAATTTTTGAAAACCTGTCTGCCACTAAAGATAAGCGACTGACATCTTTGTTCAATTCATCTACAATCGCTAAAGTTTCGGGCGTGTCTTCGTGATTGGCTTTTAAAAATTCTATCCAACCCAAAATTGCGGCAATAGGCGTACCAAGTTGATGGGCAGTTTCTTTCGCCATACCGACCCAAACGCGATTCTGTTCAGACCGACGCGACGAACTGAAACCCAGAT
>JAYTNA010000546.1:0-2629 GCA_043748865.1 Saprospiraceae bacterium | reverse complement strand
AAACGCAGTTGAATACTGCGCGGTGCTTCTAATAATCCCGGACGATAAGAGTACTCCGTATTCGTTGCATTTGCCAAAATCAAAGAAACTTTTGTTTTTTCAGAAAATTTATATGCCGTGCGCAAATCTAAAGTAGCGAAACCTTGAGTATGTGCGTCGCGAAAATCTTTTACACCCGGCAAAAATTTCTCGAAAACACGATCAACTGCTTCCATGTTGCTGTTATAAATAACGGCAATACCAAAATTTATTTTTTTGTAACCAAATTCTGCATCTAATTTGAAAGCGTGTTTGAAACGATACTTTAAAACATTGTAATCAACGGAAGAATTGACGCGACTGATAGAATCAAAAGTTTTGTAAACCGGATCAATATAAGTGTAGCCTATTAAGTACTGATGCGAAAAATTATTCACTTTACCTTGTCCCGTGAAACTGACTTCAAAACCTTTGATAGATGTGTTACCGATATTTTGAGATTGAAATCCTAAAAAAACTTTTTGTGATGCCAAAAATTCCATCATGTTCGTGTATTCTTGAATAAATACGGCGGCATCAAAAAAACCGAAGAAATTATTATTGATATTGATGCCTTGCTTTACACCGATTTCTGCTGTCCAACCGGTTTCGGAAGTTAAAAATGGATTCGGTATGGCATTAAACGCACCGCCGGAAGTATTGATATAAAGTTCAGCAATTGTCGGGAAACGATAACCTTGTCCGAATGAAGTGCGCAAAAAAGTTTTTGTATCAACTTGATAATTCAAACCCAGACGAAAAACCGGTTTCGATTCGCTAAGACTACCGCCGTTTGGTGTTACTTCGGCTAAATCTTTTGTGTAATGCACAATTTTAGGACCGATTATTTTATTATTTTCATAACGCACACCTAACGAAGCGTTCAATTTCCCCCATTTTTTATCTGCTTGCGCATAAACTGCGTAATTTTGAGAGGTATAAGAAGTATCGCCGTACAATTGCGCTTGAATACTTGAACGCACACCGACAAGACCGGCAGTGAAAATCAAATCATTTTTAAAACTGCGTTGGAATTGATATTCTCCGTATAATAAGTTAGAAAAATTACTTTGCTCATTCGACAGATTATTGCTGATATTATAAATCCGCGTTAAAATTTTGTGCCGATTGCCGTCTTTGTCCGTATAGTTTAGATAAGGGTCAATCGTATAACGCAAACGATCGGAAGCATTATAAGTACTCGCTGTACCGACGTAAGCATTTTTTTTGCCGTCTAACCAATATAAAAAATAAGAACCCGTACCTCTGTTGAAATTCGTATTCACACCAACGCTCAATCTGTCCGTGATATGATAACGCGCATTAATCGTAAATCTTCCATATTTTTCTGTCCAATCTTTGTTGTAAATATCCTGATTGGTATAAAAAAGTGAGCCTGCAATATCTAATTTGCCAAATTTTTGTTTGTGAAGTAAACTCGTTGTAAATTCGTAAGGCAATTTAGTCCACCATTTTTTTGACGGATCAGATGGGTCTAAATAACCGACAAAACTCGTGGCTAGTTTTGTTTCCGGTTCCGATTTTGCAAAACCCGTGCGTACATTTATAATCCCGTTCATCGCCGAAGAACCATACAAAGCAGATGATGCACCTTTCACGACTTCAATTTGTTCAATATTTTCGATGCCGATATCTTTCCAATTTGGCGAACCCGCATCAGCTTGAAGCGCAGGTAAATCATCAATGAGCAATAAAACGCGACTGCCGGCACCGTAACTCCAACCCGAACCGCCGCGAATGTTTGCTTGTCCGTCAATAATATTAACTCCTGGAATTTTTTGCAACACATCATCTAACCTACGTGTATTGGTCGCATCAATCAAATCCGGTTTTAAAACTTCAATTGAAACGGTAACTTCACCGATCGGCTTATCAAATTTTCCGGTGGTAACGGTGGTTGTATTGAGTAAAATATTATTTTCTTCGAGTTCGAAATCAAAAACATTTTCGCCGAGTTTTACCTCAATTTGTTTTGTAAACGTGGTGTAACCGAGAGATGAAATATTGATTTTTAAAGCACCAAGCTTTGAAGCGAAATTATATTTTCCTTCAATATCTGTAACCGCACCAACATCACTCGAATTTAGAATTTGCACAAAAGCACCCGCAATAATTTCTTTTGTTCTTACATCTCTTATCGTTCCTGATATCGTCGCTGTTTGGGCGAAAGAAAAAATCGGCAGTAGAAAAAATAAAATAAAATAGAAAAATATTTTTTGAAAAATTTTACCGGAAATTTTTTTCAAAATATTTTTTGAAGTTTTTTTTTCTAAAAAAAATTTTTCACTTTCCGGTTTGTAAAATAGTTGACTCATTAATTATTAATTTTAAATCGAATTTGAAATTTGTATAAAACAAAGATGATAATATTTTTTGATTTAGTTTTTTTAAGAAGAAAAAATTTAAAATAAATTTATGAAATGAAAATTTTTGTCACCGATATTTTGTCCGATGCTTCATTAGGGTTTCTTTCTCCCGATAACAAAAGGCGTTGAAAGTTGGAAGAAAGAAGATTTGTGAAGAAAAATAAAATCATTTGAAAAAAATTTGAAAAAAATTTGTTTTCAGAAATATTTTGAGAATATCTTTG
>JAYTNA010000545.1:0-5517 GCA_043748865.1 Saprospiraceae bacterium | reverse complement strand
GTTATATAATTCCTAAGTTTTTACTTGCCGGCTATTTAAAAAATAAAGGAGGTTATCTATTTAATAAATAACCTCCTTGAAAAAAGGATAGAAAAATTACGCCATTTATTTCACAATAAATGGATCCACAATCGCCAATACTTCAGTTTTGCTCAATGGCTCATCAAAACTTTCGGAAGCCGCAGCAGTAGAGATATTTTTTCCGCCGATACCAACTATGGCTACTCCCGCTTGAGTGGTATTTTCCTCACCATTATAGCTGGCTTGAACAAGAGAATTAGCTGCACCAACTCCCGGGTCGTTACCCGTAATCCACGGTTTTACATCGCCAAAATTATTAAATTTACGCATTTGTCGAATATGAGAAGCATGTCTTGCCTCTACAGAATGTATATTCAGAGCAGCTTCTAATATATTTCCTTGACCCAACAGGTTACCTGCTTGACCTTTATAGGCACGCACTCCCGTATCCTCAAAAACTTGTGCAACGGCTAAAAAAGTGCCGTAATTAGTAAATACATCTTTGAAAGGACCCATTCCGGAACCTTTGCCGCCTGTATGATCAAAATTAGGTTCCGCCACAGGCGTACCACCTAAAGAAGTAATAGTTGTTTTTAGGAAATTTACGTGAGCCTGCTCGTTGTTTCTAATAGAAGTAATGGCATTTAAGGCTGCGCCTACGGGAATCAAATTAGGTGCATCTACTCCTTTTTGGTAGAAGCGGTATTCCAAATATTCCAAAGTGAGGGCAAAGTTTAAAACATCCAAAACTGCGGAAGTAGTTGTTGTTTGACCATACGCCTTTTGAAACATACTCGCGAGTACCAACGGCATAGATGCCATCGTAATTTTTTTAGTCATGTGAGCAAAAGAACGCATTGCTCCACGACGCGAGTCTAAGCGTGCGGCAATTTCCGGATCATGTTCTTCAATAGAACTCATAATTTCAAAGATATTCATTATTTTATTTTTTTAAAGGATGAAGAAATTAAGCGGGCAACGTAGTGGCATTTAATGGTGTAGTAACATAAGCGGAAGCAATGGCAATTACTTCACGCGGTTTTCTTGAAGTATCAAGACCGTTAGCATTGAGCACAGAACTATCCGCAAAAGAGCCATTAGAAAGTAAATCTCTGATATAAGCAGCATGACGCGCTTCTACAGAAACAATTTTACCTGCTATCAACAAGTATTTTGCATCGGCAATGTATCTACCTGCACCATTGTAAGCTGATACGCCCAGATCTTCAAAACTTTTAGCCGTATTCAAAACACTGGCACGGCTCGTGAAATCGATACTCGTAAAATTGACTTGCAAATCTTGAATAGCCTTCGCACCTAAAGCAGCTTTAAAAAATTCACGGTGCGCAATTTCATGATCGCGAACGTCGGTTAAAAGACTTTTTTCCGCTGCCGACATACCACTGTAAGGACTATCAATCAACTTAGTGTAAAAAGCCGCTTCTAATTGCTCTAATGCATAAGCGAAATTAAGAATAGCGTAATCGCCTGTGCCAAAATTGACACCTTCATCGTTCACAGTTTCTTTTTTACAAGCAGTCGTGTTCAACAACAAACCTGCTGCTAATGCTGCACCACCATAACCTGTGTAGCGCATAAATGAGCGACGGTGCAGTTTTTTTTGAGATAAACCCAAATCCTCATTCAGGAAAGACTGATTTTTTTCTAGTATATTCATTTAGATAATGTTTTAAAAATGTGAACAAAATAATACTAAGTAATAACTAACTGACCTTCGTAATTTACATACGCAAATTTCAAAATAAAGGATTTTTGGACTTTTTTTTTAATTCCCCGAATTTTAATTTTAATTTAAATACTGCAAAATTGAGTATCTCTTAAAAGGATAGTGTTACATGATTTTGGAGAATAGTTGTATAATTACTATGTTTTTTCTTACCAGCCGGATTTTTTTGCTTTATTAATGAAAAAACGTTTAGTAATCTGCTTGCTTCACCGGAATGATATTATTTTTACCGATCTAAATTTTAACATTCACCAAACATTTTTGAAGGCACGCTATTTATGTTTACTTCACTCACCATATTATTGATAGTCATTAGTGCTGCCGTTTTGGGAGGTATTGAAGGTTGGTTTTGGTTTCGTCACCGGCACTACAATAAATTAATAGAAATTTATGACCAAAAAGATGTAACTTTAACACAACTTAATCACGCTTACGCCCGTGTAAATACTAAGTATAGCGATTTACAAAACAGTTATAGGGAGTTACAAACGGCGCATCAAGATTGGGAAGCGAAATACAATAAACTTTCCGGTGAATCCAACGCCTTGACGACATCGCGTTTGGCTTTGCTGAATGATTTTAATACGTTCCGAATTACTTCCGTTGAAAAAACGACGGCTTTAAAAACTGCCTTGAAAAATTTAACCGCCGATTTCGATGCTAAATATGCCGCTCTCTCAAAAGATTATGCCGATACAGAGTCTGAAAGAAAAGCATTCCACGCAACAGCCGGCAACTTGGCAAACGATAAGCAAATGCTCATAACGGAATACGGCAATTTCAGAACTGAAGCCAATTATAAATACAACGCTCTAAAAAATCATTTGGATAAATTGCAAAATCCTTATGCCGCTTATGTGGATGAGCATGCAATTGTCCATGAAGTTGCACCCGGTATTGATCACAGTTTCGATCAAATACAAATTATTAATTCGGAATCCGATGCGCCTGAAGCATACGAAAATGAAAGGGTAAGTACAAATGCAGGCATTACGACAACAGAGTTAAGTGTTATAACACCGATTGTTTTACCTGAAACAAATTCAGATACGCACATACCTGAAACAAACACCGATGATATTGAAAATTACAATGCCATAAAAATTGTAGATACGTTTGAAGAAGAGCATCACGATAATTTGGAAATAATTGAAGGCATTGGTCCGAAAATTGCAGAAATTTTGAATCGCAACGGCATCGAAACTTTTGTGCAATTAGCAAGTACGGATGTTCAGTGTTTGCGCGATATTTTACACACCGCCGGTACGCGCTTTCGAATGCACGACCCAGCAACTTGGGCAAAACAATCCGCTTTGGCAAGTATAGGTAAATGGGATGAGCTAAAAATGCTTCAACATAAACTGAAAGGTGGAAGAGAATGATGAATGTAAGTATTATCTACATTTGACTTATCTAAAAATAAAATTCATCATTCATCACTCATCCTTCATTATTCATCAAAAAATAGCGTATTTTTGCAGTCCTTTAAATTTAATAGGAGAGCTGTCCGAGTGGTTTAAGGAGCACGCCTGGAAAGTGTGTTTACGGCAAAACTGTAACGCGAGTTCGAATCTCGCGCTCTCCGCAACATCAAACCAAAAATTAAAACCCTACGGAATGAAAATTCTGTGGGGTTTTTCTTTTATTCCGGTATCTGATTGATAAGTCTCGTCAACTCTTTCCCTTTGACCGTACTCTTTTCGGCTTTGTCGTAAACTGTCAATAAAAAAATAGTATCTTGTTCAATTTTAATGCAAGTAATGATGCGCGAATTATCGCGCTTACCGGTTTTCTTTGATTTAATATCAAAATGCACTTTGTAACAATTACGCCCGATGGATTCGCCTTGTTGCGGATCGTCTTGAAGCCGGTCGTAAAAGACTTCCAAATCTTCGCACAAAGAAGGATATTTTTTTAAGAGTATTTTGATATTTTTTAGGAACGGCGGTATCGGTATTATTTTCAAGCGTGTGTAGAAGCCTCCCTCTCAATTTCTTTAAGTTCCGCCATCATAGATTCCCATGATGTAAATTCTATTTCTCCTCGCTCGTACTTTTTAATAAGTCTTAAACCTTCGACAATGTCTTTAGCAACATGGACAGGAACGCCTTCACCGTCAGCGTCCTCATTCGTTGCCGGTTTTATTTTAATTTTAAACTTTTTGAAAAGCGACATCAACAAACTTTCGTCTGCTTCATTGTAAGTGATAGTGATACTTTTTGTCATTGTTTTTTAGTTTAATTGTTGCTTTGCAAATATACGAATGTTACGGAATTGTGCAACGTTTTTTCTTTTAGACTTACTGACATTGACCTTTATCAGTAAGTAAGTCAATTGTCTATAGTCTTCTATAAATTTTAAAATCAGCGATGCCCGTACGCTGAAAGAAATGTGACCACGATACGCGCAAAACACCAAAACCATATTTCATACTTCTCGAAAAGTTTATGGACGAGGCTTCTTCAAAATATTTTGTTGGACAAGTGACTTCGGCAATATCGTAACCGGCATAAACGATTTGCGACAACATCTCATTGTCGAAAACAAAATCGTCGGAGTTTTCATTGAAATTAATAGTGCGCAATACGTCCGAAGAAAATGCACGATAGCCTGTGTGGTACTCGGAAAGTTTATAATTAATTAATAAATTTTGGCTCATCGTTAATGCGCGATTGGCGATATATTTCCAAACAGGCATACCGCCGCGCAATGCGCCTTTACCCAGAATACGTGAACCCAAAACCACCGGATATAAATCATCACCGATGATATTCACCATTGCCGGAATAAGTTTGGGTGTGTATTGATAATCGGGATGCAACATGATGACAATATCGCCGCCCAATTCAAGTGCTTTATTGTACAAAGATTTTTGATTACCGCCATAACCTTTATTTTTTTCATGTACTATGACGTGTTGAATACCGATGGCACGCGCTAAATCTTTTGTATTGTCGCGACTCGCATCGTCGCAAAGCACAACTTCGTCCACCAACGGGAACGGAATTTCGGCATAAGTTTTAGCAAGCGTTTTCGCTGCATTGTATGCCGGCATGACAACGATTACTTTTTTATCTTTGTACATAAAGTATTAGGTATTGGGCATTAGGTATTGGGCATTGGGTGTTATTATTGACTTCAAAGTTTAAATAATACTCAATACCTAATTACCCAAAACCCAAATTCTATTTTAAAAAATCTCCGTCAATGATAAGCAATTTTACACCTTCGGTAGATATAGAACGGTGCGTACTTAAATTGTCTGAAACCAAATAAGTCATACCTTTGGTGAGCGTAAATTTTTCACCATCTATCAACTCTGAAATAAATTCACCCTCTAAGCAATGCACAATGTGTCCTTTTTTACACCAATGATCGGCTAAATAACCGGCACTGTACTCCACGATGCGCATACGCAAACCATTTGCTTCAAAAGTTTGCCAATAAGCTACGCCGGTTTCGCCTTTGTATTCAGTTTTTAAAAAATCGTGTAAATCAATGACTTGAAAAGAAAACATGGATAATGAATACTGAACAGATAATGATGAACAATTTATAAATTACCGAAGTTCTTCCACCGGTTTTATCCGCTTCACTGCAAAGATAATCGGGAGAAGTTAAACCGGAAACTTTCAAGGTATATTCAAATATTTATGCGTTTGCACACTCAATCGCCATTGCGGATTGTCGAGACAATATTTAACCGCGAGTTCGGAATTTATTTTTTGTAAAGCGCCGTCCATCGGTTG
>JAYTNA010000544.1:0-10881 GCA_043748865.1 Saprospiraceae bacterium | reverse complement strand
GTTAAATAGTCATACTTTATATTTACCGGCTCGTCCCCGCTTCGCGAGAACATCGCTCCTTTCAAAATCTCTTACCGTTATTATGACAATTCAACGCTCGAATCTAAAGCCGGCAATTATTATCAAATAATTTTTGTTACGTGCTTATTTCAAATTAAACGCTAAACGCGCAAAAACATAGCGACCATTGAAACCTTGTTGTTGAACGCGGCGCGAATATACAAAACGTCCGGAACTTTGATTAACAGAATGTGCGTTTATGTCTTGATACGTATCGAATAAATTATTTGCTCCCACCGTTAAGTTCAACCCTTTTGCTAACTCATAACTCATAGAAGCATCAACAATAAATTTCGGACTGAAAGTTTGATCCAAAGATTCAACTTGACCGTCAAAAACATTTCTTGACCAGTTGGCAGAATTTCCAGGATCACCATATAAATTGGTTGAAGAGTTAAGATATGCATCTAAATATCTCACGACACCAAAATGTGTGCCGCGCACCATCATCGAAAATTTATCTACTTTATAATTGAATGTTGCACTGAATTTACTGCTCGGACTTGCCACTTCAATACGCGATTGATCTTCGCGATTAAAATAATAAGGCAATTGATTATTGGCTTTTAAAATGCTAGAAGCATTGATAACGGGCGTGCCTTTGCTGTCTTTTTCAATGCTGTTCATGATTAAAGAACCGGCGAAAATGAATTTTAATCTGCCGGTACCTAAATCCGTTTTATAATTCACAACACCTTCAATACCGTCGGAATTAGTATTCACCGAATTTGAAAAGAAATTTACTTGAGTAGCACCTGTTGCAATTAATTGCGCTTTTATGGTTGGATCAGTGAAAAAACGTGCATCAAAATTATTCGTCAAAACAATGCGATTGTCAACGTGAATGTGATAAGCGTCGAGCGTTAATTCAATATCATCATCCGGACGTGCAGTGATACCGCCGGCAATACTTTGAGATGTTTCTTGTTTCAATTGCGGAATACCGAGCAATTGTGCTGCGGCACTTTCATTCGTTAAAGTGGCAACTTGGGTCGGTGTCGTGCTGCCGCCGATGAATAAAGTATTCGTTTTAGAGAAATACTTTTGTTGTTGCGAAGGCGCACGGAAACCGGTGCTGCCCGAAACCCGGAAAGTTAATTTATCCGTAATTTTTACACGCGAAGCCACTTTATAATTTAAGGTAGAACCAAAATCGGAATAATTTTCGAAACGCAAAGCTCCGCTTACCATCCACCAAGGCGTTAAATCCAATTCGTTATCCGTATAAATCGCAAAGTTGCTGCGCGAATGAGAACCCGCATCCGAAGGAAAAAATCCGGGATAAACTTGCGAACCGGGCGCAATACCTGCCGGCGCTTGATAAATTTGATAAGAACCTTCTTCGCCGGCGCGAATATCAAAAATATCTGTGCGATATTCCGCACCTAAAGCTAAACTTAGAGGCGCGTCGCCAAGCATCGTATTTCTGCTGATGTCGAAATTAGTTGTCGCTTGCGTAAATTTTAATCCGCCTGCATCAAAAGATTGTTGCAACGTTGCGAATCTGCCGGTTGTATCCGCTGCTGCCGAATAATTGACAGAATTATTCACACCAAACTTAAATTCATTTTGTCCAAGCGTTTGACTTAAATCGGCGTGCCACTCCCCTATTTTTCCTCTAACACCAATCGTTCCGGCAATATCCGTAATATCCGTTGAAATTAACGGCAAAAAACCGTTCGGATATAAAGCCAAAACTTTTGCGCGCGCCGCCGCCGGCACCGCATTCGGATAGCGATAAGTGCCACCCGATTCACCGTTTTTCTTATTATAACCACCGAAAGAATAAAAATCCCAACCGTTATTACCGAAAGGTAGCGATAAATTATACATCACACCGCCACTTTTAATGGCGGAGTTTCCGATACGCATATCGAAAGTACTGCGATCAATACCGCGTGAAGCATTAATCGAATCACTTCTGTCTACGCCGCCAACACTCGGCCAAATTTGTCCCGTATATAAACCGGCTCTGTTCGTTGCACCTCTGTCCGTATATTCACCGGTCAAATTTAAGTAACCTTCTTTACCTATACGCAAACCGTAATTCAAACCCAATTGAAAAGTTTTTCCATCGGATACACTTTGATACGGCGATTGTCCGGGCGTTGTATAACCCGGCAAACCTAATTTTTCTGCCGCATAATATTTTTGATATTCCGTCAAAGTAGAGCCGTAAGATGTATTTACACTTAAACCCGTTGATTTTTTTAAAACGATATTCACAACGCCGGCAATCGCATCTGAACCGTATTGTGCCGCAGCGCCGTCGCGCAAAATTTCGATGCGATCAATAGCACTAACAGGAATAGCGTTCATATCTGTTCCAACAGTTCCGCGATTGACGGTTCCATTGACATTTACTAGTGCGCCTTGGTGACGGCGTTTGCCGTTAATTAAAACCAAAACTTGATCGGGACCTAATCCGCGCAATTGTGCCGGATCTTGGTGATCCGTTCCGTCAGAAATTGTTTGACGCGCCGATTGAAACGAAGGTGCAATGTAGTTCAAAATTTGATTTATATCCACTTGCCCCATTTCATTCACTATACTTGAAATCGGAATAACATCTACCGGTACCGGTGTTTCCAATTTTGTGCGCGTGGCGTTGCGCGAACCGATAACAATTACATTATCAAGATCAGTTCCGGCATCGAGTGCAATATCTAATGATTTTCCGGTTCCCAATAAAACAGTTTTATTGGCATAACCGACAAATGTTACCACCAATTCCGTAACACCGTTCGGAAATGTTAAAGTGTAAGCGCCGTTAACATCGGTTACTGTTCCTATTGTCGTACCTTTAGCTAAAACGGAAGCACCTATTAAGGCTTCTTTAGTTGCGCCGTCTTTAACAGTACCGGAAACAGTACGTTGCGCTTGAAGGTTGGATAAACTTAAAAAGGCTACTAATAATAGTAAGCCGGAGCGTAAAAATTTTTTCATACAATTTAATTAAGTTACGTTATAAAAAAAGATTTTGTAATTCGAAAAATCAAGACGAAAATTTTACAATTTCGATTGAGACCGAAAGGTAAAAACATTATTTTATATTTTTTCACATCAACACATATAAATTCCTAAGTTTTTTATCTTCTTGAACCGTAAAATTTTTTACTTAGGAATGAAAATGAAATAAGTTCTGCCGGTAGGGTTATTTATTCTTTTGATGTTAAAAAATTTCATTTTTAATTTCCCGGTACTTACTTTTGTCACTCAAATTTCGGAGCTTAGCTCAGTTGGTTTAGAGCGCTGCTTTGACAGAGCAGAGGTCAATGGTTCGAGCCCATTAGTTCCGACAAAAAAAAGTGCAACGCTTTGTTTACGAACATGGTTGTGCTTTTTTTATTTTAGATTTATGGACAATAGACGATGGACAATAGACAATGGACAAATTTAAGGACTAATCAATCATCCACTAATATTTTCTCTCGTCCATTGTCCATAGTCTATTGTCTATCGTCAGTGAATCCATTGTCCATTGTCCGTTGTCCAAAAACCTAAAATGCTTCTTCTTCCTTTAGAACTCAATCAAGAATTTCGAGACGTACTCGACGAAATGGAAAAGACAAAAAATAATCTTTTCATTACCGGTCGTGCAGGTACGGGAAAATCTACTTTATTGGGTTTATTTCGCTCGACGACGCGAAAAAAATGTGTAGTAGTGGCACCGACAGGTGTAGCAGCTTTAAATGTTCAAGGACAAACAATACATTCTTTTTTCGGTTTTCCGGGAAAATTTTTTGGTCCGGAAGAAATACGTCGCAGAAAAGATCGGCGCGTTTACGAAAATCTTGAAGTTTTAATCATTGATGAAATTTCGATGGTACGCGCCGATTTGTTCGACAATATGGACAGGTTTTTGCGCATGAATCGCGCTAATCCGAAACCTTTCGGCGGTGTACAAGTTTTTTTGTTTGGCGATATGTTTCAGTTGCCACCCATTGTTTCTTCTCCTGAAGAACAATTTCTATTTCAATCTTATTACGAATCGCCTTATTTTTTTTCGGCAAAAGTTTTTCACGATGGTTTTGAATGTCAAATGATTGAGTTGAACAAAGTTTATCGTCAAAACGCGCGACATTTTATTCGCTTACTCGATGCCGTGCGCACCGGTGCAATGGAGTACGACGATTTTGAAGAACTTAACGAGCGACATATTCCGAAGTTTGAGACAAGCGATAATTATATCACGCTTTCCTCGCTCAATGCTTTGGTAGATGCTTTGAACGAAAAAGAATTGCGCAATTTGCCTACACCCGAAGTTTTATTCGTCGCAGAAACAACCGGTTTATTTGATCCGAAACAGGTACAAACCGATGCGCATTTGCGTTTAAAACTCGGTGCGCAAGTCATGTTCATTAGAAACGACGTGAAACGCGACTTTGTAAACGGTACTATCGGAAAAATTATTCGCTTGACACCGCAAAAAATTACGGTGCTGATAAATGAAAAAGGAATCGAAAAAGAAATTGAAGTAGAAAAACAAACGTGGGAAATGATTCGCTACAAAACGGCGGACGATAACGCGCACAATATCTCGACGGAAATTATCGGTACGTTCAAACAATATCCGTTGCGTTTGGCTTGGGCAATCACGATTCATAAAAGTCAAGGCAAAACTTTCGATAAAGTGATTATAGATTTAGGTGCCGGCGCATTTGAAGTCGGACAAACGTATGTGGCTTTAAGTCGTTGTCGTACACTTGGCGGTATTGTTTTGAAACAACCTTTGCGACAGAGCGATATTAAAGTGGGAGAAAAGATTGTGGAGTTTTATGAGATGAATAAGTGATTGAGTTTTTAAAATGGTTTTTTTTCAGGATTCTGGCGTGTATCCCAAAAATCAACAATTATTAATGTTGTACCGGCTAACCGATAATACATTTGTTTATGATTATCTAATTTTAAAACCAATACTGTTTTTGATTTTGACGAGAGTCGCCCGACAGTCAATCCCTTAGCAATTTGGTCTATTCTGTTATAAACCAAATCATGAAAATTTTCTGCACTTTGAGTTGAATAGTTGGTTTGCAGATAATAGGCAATGGCATCAAAATTTTTGTCTGCGGCTCTATTCCATTTTATTTTCTTGACCATATAGCGTGTTTTTTCTTCATCACTTCATGATCAATAAGATTTTTCGGGTCGTAACTTTCTTCGATAGATATTTCTAAACGTTTTTGTTGCTCAATCGGAAGTTCATCCCACCAATCCGGTTGAGTTGCTTCAAAAACGTCTTTCATCGTCTTATACAATTTGAGCAATACCGCTTCATCGTGTGTTTGCGATAGTATTTCAAACATTTCAACTTTTATAGCTAAAGCGTTCATTCTTTTTTATTTTTAAACCTCTAATTTTGTTGACTTTTTAGCAAATATACAACGTTTTTTATTTTTGGTTGCCAACTCACACAACAAATCTAAATATCAAGCCACTGCATAACCACTGATACCACGTGTTTCGGGCGATTGTAATCCTAAAACAATATCGGTTTTGGGAATCCCTTGTTCGACAAGCATTTGAGCCATTAAAAGATCGGTACGATTTTCATTTATCCAAACTTTATTATTTTTAATTTCTAAATGAAAAACGACATAAAAATAATATTCGCCGTTGCGCCAACCGACATTCAGTACTTGAAATGAATGTCTTTCAAAATCAAAAATTAATTTAGCTTCAATACTTTTAGGCGATTGATTAAAAGAGTCGGCATACTCTTCCAATAACTTTATGATGATAGCTTGATAGACTTCTATTTTTTTATCCATTGTGCAACTGTTTTTGATTCGATGTCGTAAATGAGTAAATCAACTGTGTATTTGTTTAAATTTTTGAGCAACAGCGGTATTTTTTGAATCTTTTGCCAAACTTCAACAGGTATGGCTAAAAAAATTTCTCTGTCCGGTTCTTGTTCTTCTATACCTGTTTCGTAGTCAAGATACTGTCCTAATGCTGTATGAAATTCATTCGGCAAACTTTCAGCCAAAAAACTTTTTATTTCAACTGCTATTTTTTTATTCCCTTTAGTGGCTCCGATTATCTTTTCCGCACCCAAATCAACGGGATAACTTAGTCCCGGTGTGATGATATAATATGGATCATCTGTAATTGTCCAACCATCTTTTATCAATGCTTCTCTAACGTGATAGTGATATTTGTCTCTTGCCATATTCTTTTTAAAATCAGCTATGTTCTGCAAAAATAAAGATTTTATTTGAAATAAAAAAACGAAAAACGAAATGCCCTATACGCCGACATCTTTTTTTTCGGTTGAATGCAAACCTGTTTTTTACTTTTTTATTGAAAAAAATTTTTTGGTTGATGAGCGAGGCATTTATGTTTTCATTTTTATTTTTGAAAATTTTTTTGAAAAAAAAATAAAAAATTTTTCGCGTTGAAATTTTTTTTGAAATTGTTTTGAAAATTTTTTTGCGTGAAATTTTTTTTTGAAAAATTCTTGGAAAGGAATTTTGAAAAAACTTTTTCTCTTGCAGTTTTTTAAATAAAAAAAGCGATGTCGAGTTTGGTTGAGAACCGAAACGGCATCGCTTTTATTTTTTATTTTTAAAAACTGCTATGGAGCTAAGATGCTCGGATAGTCCGCAAAAAGTCAAAAGACTTTTGCCAACGGTGGTGCTTTTTTTATTTTAAGAATGAACATCTAAGTCAAGCAGGTAGTTTAATTGGGTGAGTCAATGTTGAAAAAAGTCTTTTTAACCTCTGTCCAAAAAAGTTTTGGTGTGTCGTACATCATTTTTGATGTTTTAAAATGAATATACTCATGAAACGAATGTGATTTATCAATTGGATTAGTACCTTTTGATGAAAATGTTTGGTAGTCATTTAGAACGTGATTTATTGTTAATTTCTTCTCAATAAATAGGTCTTGAAATTTGATTAAAGAATCTAAGTCAATCATTGTCAGTTTTCGGATATTCAATTTAAAATCGTCAAGCTTTTTAACTTTTAAAATAGTGTCAAATTTGGATGCAACTATTGGATATATAACTGGAAGATTAAAAGTAAAATCTGTCGTAACTAAAATCGGATAAATTATGTACTTAGAAATATTTTTCCCTAAAATACTTTCATATCTACCTTTAGTTATGTCCTCAATAAAATTAACTAATTGAGTTACTCCTTTAGGCCGCCCTCCTTCATTTTTTACAAGTTTCTTATCAAGTTCATCTATTATTTTTTCAATGTCGTAACTGTATTTAACTGGTCCACTAAAAATTGTATTTTTAAACTCAAAAACATAAATTTTTGAATTGTCAACAATTAGATAGTCGGGTGTGCCAAACCCAAATTTATTTTTAAGTTCGTTTCCTGTAAAATGTTTGTAGTCTTTTTGGCGGAATAAATATTGCATTACTTTATAGAATAGACCTGGCTCAATAAATTCATCACCAAATATTCCGTAAAATTGAGGTTTAGTTTTGATGACTTTATTATTATATGTCAGACCTTCCTTAATTAGAATATCAGCAAAATCAAAAATAATGCTCTGATATATCTTATCAATTAGAAAATTGATATTTAAGAATAGTAATTCTGTGTCTGAATTTTTGAATAGAGGTGTTTCTCTTAGAGTTAGAAAATCCGAAACCGGCTTAAAATCATCGATATTTACGCAAAAGGTTTCCAATGAAGCGAAAACACTTTTGCTTTCTTGGGTAAAATTAAGTCCTGTTTTTGGGCCGTCTTTATGCAAAAGAGTTACATAGACACTTACTAAGTTAATCAAATAGTCTTTCCAATTTTTCAATCCTCGTGCAGCAAGAAAAGCTTTTAGATAACCATTAAATAATTCGTTGCTTTCACAAAACTTGAAAAAATAAACAGCTTTCAGAAATTGCAAACGAAAGTCCCTGAACTCAAAAATTTCATAAAATGGAAGTAGCATTACTAAGCCCATATATGCTGATGAACCATCTTTTTGCTTAATTGCTCCAACTTCTTGCTCCTTTGTCCATTTTGCAGAATAGTATAGATAGGCTTTAAATAAATTTTCTTCTTGTTCAGGGCTTAGGTCTTTTATTTTTGGTAAATCATTTTTGTTTTCTAAAAGACTTTCAATTAAATAAAGTGAGGTAACATTATTAATGAAATTAAAATTTGATTCAGGTTTTGCATTGAATTTATTAATTACGCTATGTATTTTTTGGACCATTTGTTGGTCAAATCTTTTAGACCAATCATTAATTGCAGTTAATTGAAATTTTGGATTTTTCTCTTGAGTATGAATTTGCCCTGTGAAATGACAAACGAAAATTAAAGCCATTTTGGTCGGAATGTCTTTAAGCAGGTTATTTATGTCAACTGTGGCATAGTCGGAGTAAATGTCATCATAAGCAATATTAACAGAAAACTCAATTGGCATAGTTTGTATTAATTGTAAAAATGAATTAGGAAGAATGTATCAAAATACGATATTAAAATGGCAATCCACCATCTTCATACTCTTTTAGTTTACGTAAAGCAAATTCTTTATTCTTTTTTGCATTTTCATCTGTCGAGTCTAATTCAATTGCTTTGTCGTAATCCGTTATAGCACCATTATAATCTTGAAGTTTTATTTTAGCGTCACCACGATTATTATAAGCCACCTTATACTTTGGATTTAACTTAATGGCATTGTCGTAATCCTCTATCGCACCATTATAATCTTGAAGATAACATTTGACAAATCCGCGATTATTATAACTGTTCCTATCTTTCGGATCTAACTCAATTACTTTGTCGTAAT
Organism: Saprospiraceae bacterium; assembly: GCA_043748865.1. Classification (GTDB taxonomy): domain Bacteria; phylum Bacteroidota; class Bacteroidia; order Chitinophagales; family Saprospiraceae; genus JAAFJT01. The sequence goes on along the minus strand of JAYTNA010000544.1, from coordinate 2,069 downwards.
CCAATATCGCACCTATATAATCTTGAAAATATTTTTTGGTATTGCCACGATTACAATAAAAATCTGACCGTTTCGGCTCTATCTCAATCGCTTTATCGTAATCAACTATCGCACCTCTATAATCATCAAGTTTTTGTTTGGCATAGGCAAGATGATTATAAACATCCCCACGCTTCCAACCCAACTCAATAACCTTATCATAATCCGCTATTGCTCCTTTATAATCTTCAAGATATGCTTTGACTTCTGCACGATAGGAATATGCACTTGTATACTTCGGGTCTAACTCAATTGCTTTGTCGAAATCCGCTATCGCACCTCTGTAATCTTGAAAATTATATTTGGCATAACCGCGTCTATAATATCCAAAATACCAATTAGGAAGCTCAGCTATACATTTATCGGGGTCATAAAAAATTCCTTCAAAAATTCTTTTCTCCCTTAAAGTATTAAAGTGTGCAATCCAATATTCTTTTCTGTCTTCCAAAAAAATTTTATTAGTTAAAGCCAACTGAATACCTACACGCGTCAAAGCTTGCGTACTTTCAACAGTTATTAATTGTTTATTTGCGTCCATTCTGTTTTTAATTTTCAAGCCGCACGGCGAGTGCAACTTTTTGGTTATCAAAACAAAGATTCCAATCCGTTATATCTTTTATGACGTTAAACGTGTCGTTTTTCCGCAAACTTTGCAGTGCGTCGAGTATATCGGCTCTGCGATTTCGCAATCGGTCAATCACGGTACGCAAATGTCGTTTTTCGTTTATTGTTGCGTGTTCGGCAGCATAAGGTTTGCCATGTTTGAGATAATCCAATATATTCGTCACGCCCGTCAAATTGTTTTCGTCGTAAGCCTTTTTCAATTCTATAAATAAATTTGCCGCTTTTTCTTTAAACGCATCTGCCACTACATCCGGATGACAAAATTTGGTGGCTTCTCTAAATCTGTTTTTCAAAATTTGTTTTTCATCAACGGTTAAAGTATCAAGCGGTTTTTTTTGCGTGGCTTCGTAACTTTTATGATATTCTTCGTAATCATTTTCGGTTTCCCGGTGTTTTTCCTGTGCTTCGGTATCGTCCGGATTTTTTTCGGCACGCAACGCGGCAATTTTTCGGCGCAATTCCAAAATCTCCATCAACAACTCACCTATTGCGCGATTGGATTGAATTTCAAAATCTTGAATCATTTTTTCAATTTCCGATTTTTCATTTTCCAAATTACTGATGTCTAATTCGAGCGCGTGCATTTCGAGTTGCAAAGCAGCAATTTCCGGGTCAACGAACACCGCCATTTGTCGGAACCGCGCAATAAAATCCGTGATACGCGCCACGGCATCACCGTAGCGTTTTATTTCCAAGAGTTTTAAAATAGCACCGATGTCATTCGGTAAATTCAGGCTTGAAAGTTTGCGATATTGCGGCGGCAAATCATCTGTATCTCCAAGTTCAATCATTTGCCGAATTAATTCCAAACGCCTGACTATCTGACTGAAATCGACAGCAGTTTCTTGTTTCTCGCCAAAATGTAATCCGACGATGCGATTAAACTCTTGCACAAATTGCATCGCGAATAAGGGATCGCCGTTTGTTATCGTTATGTTTTCGTAATTTTCGGCGTGCGCTTTTTTTGTCCAATTATAAGAACCGGTAATCACTACATCATTGTCAACGACACAAAATTTATTGTGCATCAACTTTTCTGTTACCCTAAAAACTTTTCCGTTTATGCGTTCTAAATTTTCTATCGGCAAATATTTATTTATTTCGTCGTCGTACATTAATAAGCGCACTTTTACACCGGCTTTCGCTTTATCGCACAAAGTTTTAAATAAAAAAGGGTCAGTAAACCACGCCACCGCCAAATCAATTCCGGTTTCCGCAGCCGATAAGCGCGTTTGTATTTGTTCACGGATATTTTCAAAATAAGCTTGGGTTTCCATATTTGAGTTTTAGCGGAACAAATATAAATGTTTGGTACTGATTTAAAATGTATGCTCTGTTTTAATGAGCGATTTATGCTTATTTCTTAAATGAATGTATGCTTTTAGGATACCGTAATGCATATCATC
>JAYTNA010000543.1:0-2467 GCA_043748865.1 Saprospiraceae bacterium | reverse complement strand
GGGATGATAGATTTCAATCAGTGGAAACAAAACAAGCGGTGCGTAAAATGCGACGCACTTCCGGCAAAAAAACTGCAACAAATTCTGATGCCGACGACGAGTTAGAAGATGAAGATGATACTGAAGATGATATTGAAATAAAAATGAAAACCGAAGCGCCGCACTCATTTGCTCCGGTAAAAGCCGGTGAACGCACTGCGATAGAAGAAGCATTAAATTTACCGCCCGGTGTGCCGCCGCCTAATTTGAGTTTCGATAGCGTTGTCGGCGGTGTCGGCGACAAAAAAACCGGATTGAAAACTGGCGGTGCAGAATTAGAAATAGAAACGACTTTAAATTCACCTAAAGTTGCGGATTTATTTCCGGACGAAACAAAATCACCGTCAGGTTTGCAAGGTGATTTATTTAAAGAAAAACCTTACGGCGACATTTCTACGCCTTACGATCCGACACTCGATTTATCAACGTATGAATATCCGGTATTGCCACTTTTAGACAATTATGAAGACAATAAAGTAGAAATTGACCGCGCTGAATTAGAAAGTAATAAAGATCAAATCATTGAAACTTTGTTGAATTACAAAATTGAAATCATAAAAATTCGTGCGACGGTTGGTCCGACTGTTACGCTGTATGAAATTATTCCGGCGGCAGGTGTGCGCATTTCGCGTATTAAAAATTTAGAAGATGATATTGCTTTGAGTTTGGCGGCGTTGGGTATTCGTATCATTGCGCCGATTCCCGGTCGTGGTACGATTGGTATTGAAGTACCGAACAAACAAAAACAAATCGTTTCGCTGCGCGAAGTTTTGAGCAGTGAAAGATTTCGCAGAACAGATATGGATTTACCGATTGCACTCGGAAAAACAATTCAAAATGAAGTTTTCGTTGCCGATTTAGCAAAAATGCCGCACTTACTCATTGCCGGTGCAACGGGTCAAGGGAAATCGGTTGGTATCAATACCGTATTGTGTTCGTTGCTGTATAAAAAACATCCGTCACAACTGAAATTAGTTTTGATTGACCCAAAAAAAGTGGAGTTGTCGCCGTATTCAAAAATAGAAAGTCATTTCTTGGCGTATTTACCTGATCAACTCGAACCGATTATCACTGATACAAGTCAAGTTGTAAAAACGTTGAACTCTTTAGTCATCGAGATGGATCAACGCTACGATTTGTTGAAAAAAGCACAAGCGCGTAACATCAAAGAATACAACGAAAAGTTTATTGCCCGACGTTTGAATCCGGAAAAAGGACACCGCTATTTACCTTTCATCGTTTTGGTGATTGATGAGTTTGCCGATTTAATTATGACCGCCGGTAAAGAAGTTGAATTGCCGATTGGTCGTTTGGCACAATTGGCGCGAGCGGTTGGTATTCACTTAATTATTGCGACGCAACGCCCTTCGGTGAATATTATTACGGGTGTGATTAAAGCGAATTTTCCGGCGCGTTTGGCGTTTAAAGTCGCATCGAAAGTAGATTCACGAACGATTTTAGATTCAAATGGTGCAGACCAACTTATCGGTCGCGGTGATATGCTTTTGACTGCCGGTTCCGATATTGTGCGTTTGCAATGCGCTTTTGTAGATACGCCGGAAGTTGAGCGCGTCATTAATTTCATCAGTGATCAACCCGGTTATGCGACACCGTATTTCTTGCCGGAATTTGTCGGCGAAGATACCATTCATTCACCCGGTGCTGTTGATGTCAATGATCTCGATGATATGATTGATGATGCGGCGCGTTTAGTCGTTCAGAATCAACATGGCTCAACGTCTATGATACAACGCCGTTTGAAACTCGGTTACAATCGTGCCGGCAGAATTATGGATCAATTGGAGCATCTGGGTATTGTCGGACCAAACGAAGGCTCGAAACCACGCGAAGTTTTATTTCACGACGATAGCGAATTGGAAAGATTTTTAGGGAATTTACACGCAAAAAAATATGGTTGACAGGTTATGGGTTATAGGTTATAGATGAAATTAGGAACGCGCAAAGAAAAATAAATTCTTTGCGCGTTTTTTACTAAGTATTCGAGTTCTTTTTCTGCCCACTCCTGAATTATTTGGTAAAAACCCAAGTAGATGCAATAGTGCCTCATTAAATTTTATTTTTTTTTAAAAATACTATCATGGCATTTACGGTTTCTTCTAAATTGAAATGCGGTTGCCAATTCCAATCATTGCGGGCGGCAGCATCATCAATGGTTTCAGGCCATGACCGTGCGATATTTTCTCTGAAATCGGGTTTGTAAATCAGTTTAAAAAGCGGATAATGTTTTTTTATTTCTTCAAATAATTCGCCGGGCGTAGCACTGAATGCGGATAAATTGTAGCTGCTGCGAATTGTAATTTTCGATGCCGGTGTATCCATAATTTCCAGCGTAGCACGCACGGCATCGTCAACATACATCAAAGGCATACGCGTACCGGCTTCAATAAAACATTCGTTGGCGGCACCG
>JAYTNA010000542.1:0-4580 GCA_043748865.1 Saprospiraceae bacterium | reverse complement strand
TTATGTAAAACAATTTGCGGAAGATGATGGTGATTATTTCGTGGATAAAGACGTGAAAATTTTACGCAACGATGTATTCGGTAATGAATTAGATGCGTCACCTACCGGTTATGCCAGTCAACATTTTATCAATAACAACGACGATATTGAATACCTGGTGCGTTTCAGAAACACAAGCAGCGACACCTTATATAATGTAGAAGTACGCGATACACTTTCCGATTTCATAGACCCTACAACGATTGAACTTGGTGCAAGCAGTCTTCCATTTCAGATGCAGATGTTTGAGAAAAAAATATTGAAATTTTATTTTAATAACGTGACGATTGTTCCGGACGCTTTTAACAGAGACAAATCGTGGGGATTTTTAAAATTTAGAGTGAAACTGAAATCGAATATTCCTAACGGAACTGTTATTAATAATAGAGCAGAAATTTTATTTAATGACGGCAGTATTATTCCTACGAATAAGATTTTTCACACGGTCGGGCAAAATTTTGTGGTAACGGCTACTTTAGACCAACCGACGATTGATAATAATTTAGTGAAAATAAATATTGCGCCTAATCCTTTCAGCGAGCAAGCGCAATTTACACTCGATACAAAAGAAAATACTTTCGGTTTAAATACATTTGAAGTGTATGACATTACCGGACGATTAGTACGCCGCGAATTTTTTGAAGGCAATCAATTTATTTTTGAACGCCAAAACTTAAGCGACCAAATGTACGTATTTAGAATAATAATCCATGACTCAAAATATTCAGTTTCAGGTAAACTGATGATTAGAAAGTAAAGGTTTAAAAACGTTGACGGCGACTTGCAAAAGTTGCCGTTTTTTTGTAGAGACAGGTCGAGATCTATTTCTACAAAATAAAAAAATAAAAAAAACAGTATTTACAATAACTAACAATTAATAACTATTCAAGTATCCACTCAATCGCACGCGGAAATTCTTCTCCCCACCTTTTTTCGGTATGCGTACCTTTCGGGTCAATATTTAATTGAATTTTGATGATGGAACTATCAAAACCTTGTTGATTGATAGCATCAATAAATTTATAAATGTTGGGAACCATTGTCGCACTTTCCTCGCCGCCTGCGTATGCATAAATTTTTGTCGGAATCGGTTGGAAAAAAGAAATATTATTCATTGGAAAATGCCGCGTTACCCAAAGTGAAGGCGACATGATAATCAATTTCCCGAAAACATCCGGATAAATTAATCCGGCATAAATACTTATTAATCCGCCGAGGGAACTGCCACCGATGCCGGTATGTTCTCTACTTGTCAAAGTACGAAAACGTCGGTCAATTGCCGGCTTCAAAGTTTTGGTGATAAAATCAATATATTTTCTGCCGGCGGAAGTACCAAAACGTTGCGTATCAACCGGAATAAATTCGGTGGTGCGTTCAGCACCGCCGTGATCAATAGCAATTATAATCACGTCACCTTTACCTTGTTCTGCCAAAACTGCTAATTTTTTATCTATGCCCCAATTCCCGTAAGGTGAAGTTTCACCGAATAAATTTTGTGCATCGTTCATATAAATAACTTGATACTTTTTATCGCCGGTTTTATGATAATCGTGCGGTACAATTGCCGCCACACGCCGATATTTATTTAATTGCGGAATATAAAATTCTTTATCAACAACTTCTATTTTGGGTAAGTATTTAGGATTGTAAGCCAAACCATAATTCTTCCAACGCGGTACTTCAATTCGTATGACGCGTTGGTTTTTATCTAAAACGCGGTTGTGAATTGGATTACTAAATTCATCTAATTCTTGATTTTCCCAACCACCTCGAATAAATTTGTATTCAATTCTATCCGCTTGCAGTTGTTCCGTCGAAAATTTATAAAAAAATTGTGTTGCCGATATTTTTGTCAATTTATATCTTTCTTCATCAATACGCCACTCATTGAACGAACCAACAATAAACACAGGACGATTATCGGCAACAGGTGTTGTCAATTCTATAAAAATATCTTCTTCGTTTCCACGATTGATATGCTCCGACTGAAAAGAAGTGTATTCTTTTGTAGAAATGTTCATGTATTAAGTGGGCTGCAATTCCCGAAAAAATGTTTTTTTATATTTTTAATGTTGATCTTTATGGAAATAAAATCTGCTCAAAAGTAAATTTACGGTATTCTCTCAATAAATTCCGGATAAAAAATTATTTAAAGAATTGATTTTATAATTTTTGCGAATGAGGCACATTCCCATTACAAAAGTAACTTATTGCAAATAGTATCAAAATGTTTTTAAAGATTTTTTAAAGATTTTTTATTTTTCAAAAAATTATTTTTTTGAAACCAAATTGTAATAATTTTGTGTCCAATCAATAAAAAAATCAACCGCGTAGCGGTTAAAAATTAAAAAATGAAACCCGATAAAACTTGGACACTTTTTTTAGACCGCGACGGTGTCATAAATGAACGTACACCTAACGACTATATAAAAAAATGGGATGATTTCTGTTTTGTAACCGGTAGTTTAAAAGCGATGGAAAAACTTTCGGTAATATTTGGGCGCATAGTTATCGTCACAAATCAAGCCGGTGTCGGCAAGGGTCTGATGACAGAAAAAGATTTGAAGGAAGTGCATCGTTTAATGTTGAAAACGATTGATTTACTCGACGGGCGTGTAGATAAAATTTATGCAGCTACAAATCATCCGGACATTGACACCGACAAAATGCGCAAACCACATAGTGGGATGGGTCATGCGGCAAAAAAAGATTTTCCGGAAATTGATTTTGAAAAATCGGTAATTGTCGGCGATTCTATCAGCGATATGCTATTCGGAAAAAATTTAGGCATGAAAACTGTGTTTGTACATGGTAAAGGAGAAGACGCTTCAAGTATTCAACCGGATTTCGTCGTTAATTCTCTAAAAGAATTTGCAGAACTGATAGATAAATAGTAATAAATAATGAATGATGAATGATGAACGATAAATTTTGTTTATTGTCAATTTTCAAAAGATTCATCATTCATAATTTATCATTCATCATTTTTTAATCCTATTTTTGCAAAATTTTTGATTCAAAAAAAAACTATAGCATGACGCTTATTGCTTTGATTATCGGATTTGCTGTTTTGGCACTCATATTCACATTTCTTACCCGTTCGGTACAAAAGAATTTTTTTATTTCCTTTCTGCAATATTTTGTAGGTGTTTGGTTTGTTTTTTCCGGAATCGTAAAAGCAATTGACCCCTTAGGAACAGCTATAAAAATGCAGCAGTATTTCGGTGAATTTCAAAGAACTTTTGCCGGCACTTTTCTTTCTTCTTTTGCACCCATTTTTTCTTGGCTCGATCATTATGTGGTTGGTTTTTCTATAACTATGATTGTGCTTGAAATTGTTTTGGGCATATTAATTATTATAGGTCACGCGCCGAAAACAGTTACATGGATTTTTTTAATTCTTAATTTATTTTTTTTAGCCCTCACCGGTTACACGCATTTAACGGGTTATGTACCGAGTGAAGTCAATTTTTTTGATTTCGCGAAATGGGGAAATGACTACGTAAAAACAAATATGCGCGTAACGGATTGCGGTTGCTTCGGCGATTTTTTGAAACTTGAACCCACAACTTCTTTCAAAAAAGATTTGTATATACTTACGCCGATTGCTTTTATTTTACTTATTTTTAGAACGCAATCACACGTTTTATTTCACAGAGGTATCAGGCGATTAATTTTCTTAGGCACTACCTTACTCTCTTTAATTTTTTGTTGGTACAATACTTTTCAAAATGAACCGGTTGTAGATTTTCGTCCTTTTAAACCGGGGGTAAACATTCTTGAACGGAAAAAAGCGGAAGAAAAAGCATTAGGTGATACAAAAACTTTATTTTGGAAATTAGCTAACAGTAAGACAGGAGAAACGAAAACTTTGACCGACGATGACTACATGAAAAACAAACTGTACAAGGTTTATAATGATTCAACGGGTTGGAAAGTAGCTGATAAAATTAATTCCGAACCGATAGTACCACACTCCAAAATAAGTGATTTTGTCGTCAGTGACATTAAAGGTGATGATGCGACAGAAACTTTAATGACTGAGCCAAATTATTTATTTGTCGCTGTGAGTTATAAAATGAAAAGCTCGGAAACCACCGGTGTTTTTCAAGTTCCGGACACTATTTATAAATATGATACCGTGCGCATGAAGTTGAATAAAATTGATACTTTTAGGGTGGTAAAATCTTTAGACCATATTGGTAAACGCGAAGAGACGATTAAATCTTACAGTTTTGATAAAGATTACAGCGATTTATTCAAGAAAAAAATAAATCCGTTATTTGAAGCAGCTGAAAAAGCCGGTTATAAAATCGCAGGGCTTGTAAAATACGAAGTGCCGAAAAAAATTGATGATTTCAGACACGAAACGCAATCGGCATATCCATTTTATACTGCCGACGAAACGGTTTTGGAAACAATGATTCGATCTAATCCGGGTGTGTATCTGTTTAAAAACGGAACGATTATTCAAAAATGGCACATCAACGAGTTGCCGAAGTTTTCTGATATTAAGGAAAAGTATTTAAAATAAATAACTT
>JAYTNA010000541.1:0-6427 GCA_043748865.1 Saprospiraceae bacterium | reverse complement strand
TTTATTCTTCCGCTTTTTCAAAAATTTACTTTTTGCACAAACTGATACTGTTTGCGAGCGGCGAATTTTGCAGTCAAAAAACTTATTAATTTTTAATTTATTTTTAACACTATCTTAATTTAAGTTTAGCTTTTTCTTTTGATACTTTTTGTTAAATTTTACGTTTATAAGTGTGTTATGTATCTTTGCACTTATCTTAAATTAAAATCTTAAACTAAGTAAATAATATGAATTACTCTGCTTTAAAAACTTTTAGTCTGATTGCCGCTTTAATAATTTTTATAGGCACCACAAGTTATGCCCAATATACGCCGGCGAAAAAAAAACCGACGTATTCTAAATCGAAAAAAAATGACAAATATTTCGATGAAACGAATGATTTCGTGCACCACTTGCAGTATGGTATTCACTTGAATTCAAATTTAATAAACATCAGCTCTAACAATTTGGGTATAGGCGTTTCGCCTTCTATCGGTTACAAGTTTAACAAATATTTGATGGCGGGTGTCACTGTTGGTTTAGATTACAATTATGTACGCGCTCGTGATAATACAGGACAAGTTTACCCGTATTCTATATTCAATACTAATTATGGCGCTTATGGACGTGTTCGCGTTTTCTCGCTCCCTGTTTATATTTATGCCGACTACAAAAATGCTACGAATCAAAGAGCTTATGATAATAACGGAAACTACTACTTCAATGCGTCAACAAATAAAATTGAGCCGCAAAGTCAAACACGTCCGGAATCTAATGTAGGTCTGTCTTATCGCAGCGGAAATGGAACAGGTTGGGGAACGGAAATTCTACTTACTTATAATGTACTTACAAAATCTGATGATTATCGCACAGGCCCTTTTGATTTTAAAATCGGTTTTACTTATAATTATTGATAACTGTTAGACGGTAGTTTACATTTTACCCTTGTCGAGGCTCGAAGGCTCGACAAGGGCTTTAAATTAGAAGTGATACCCAAAAGTCTATTTTCTATTGTACAATATCTCAACTTATTTAGAATTTTTAAAAACATACACTGAAAATGTATTTTTCTCAACTTAATTGCTTACCAAACGTTAAAAGTTTATCACCATTTAATTGTAATTATTGGTAAATTATTTTCCGTAATTTCAATGCAATAATTACCTTTGCGAAAATTAATTCAAGTAAAATAAATAAACATGATAACCTACCTGCCGATTTTAATGATGATGGGTTTTGCACTCGGATTTGTGGTGCTGACAATGGTGGCAACGCATTGGATGGGTCCGCACAAAAAATCGAAAATAAAATCCGGTACATTTGAGTGCGGTATCGAACTGCACGGCAATGCACGCACACCTTTTTCTATTAAATATTTTTTGGTAGCAGTCTTATTCGTACTTTTCGACGTTGAAATTATTTTCATGTATCCATGGGCAGTTAATTTCAGAAAGTTAGGTTTGCCGGGATTATTTGAAATGTTTTTGTTTATTGCCGCTTTTCTCACAGGGTTTTTCTATATCATCAAAAAAGGTGCGTTGAATTGGGAAAAGTAAACTAATTAAAAATTAAGAATTAAGAAAACTATGTAAGCTATGTAAATTATGTGCCTATATGGTTTATAAATTAAGAATTATTTTTTTGGCTGACGGCTGAAAGCTGAAAGCTAATAGCTAATAAATAAAATGTCAGATATAGCATCTATTCAATCCGGAGTAAGTATTAAGCATGAGAACACGCCGCTGCACGTAGCAGGTGACGGTTTTTTTGCGACTCGTCTTGATCTCGCTGTCGGTTTAGCCCGATCAAACTCTTTGTGGCCGCTTCCTTTCGCCACTTCTTGTTGCGGTATCGAATTTATGGCAACCATGGCAGCGACTTACGATTTAGCGCGTTTCGGTATGGAACGTTTGAGTTTTTCGCCGCGTCAAGCTGATTTACTTATAGTTGCCGGTACAATTTCAAAAAAACTCGGACCCGTTTTGCGCCAAATTTATGAGCAAATGGCAGAACCGCGTTGGGTTATTTCAATGGGAGCTTGCGCTTGCAGTGGCGGCATTTTCGATACATATTCCGTTTTACAAGGCATTGACAGAATTATTCCCGTAGACGTTTACGTACCGGGTTGCCCGCCGCGTCCGGAACAATTGCTTGACGGCATCATAAAAATTCAAGAACTCACACACGGTGAACAACGTCGTCGTCGCGATTCACCGGAATATCAAAAAATGTTGAATCAGTACGGCATCGAATAATTAGTTGTTAGTTGTCAGTTGTGAATTTGCTGACATTTCGAAACTAACAACTAACAACTAACAACTAACAATGCACGCTAATATCGTCCAACCGGATAAAAAATATAATTCAGCAGCCATACAAGAACTTAAAACACTTGTCGAAGATAAATTGCGTACACGTTTTAGTGAGAGCATTATGTCTGCTACGATTGATTATGATTTTCCTGTATTTACCGTAAGAAGAGAAATAGTAATTGATGTTTTGGATTATCTATATCACGAAACCGGTTTAGAATTTCAATTTCTGACAACTATGTGTGCATCGCACTTTCCCAATAATAAAGACGCGGAGTTTGGTATGATGTATCAATTGCACAATTTGACGAGCAATAAGCGTATCAGAATAAAAACTTTTTTGCCCTTAAGCGACCCGCACGTCAGAACAGCGACAACACTTTTTGCTTCAGCGAATTGGCAAGAACGTCAGGAATATGATTTTTTCGGTGTAATTTTCGATGGACATCCAAACCTTAAACGTATTTTGAATATGGACGAAATGAATTATCATCCGTTAAGAAAAGAATTTCCGCTCGAAGATGCGAGACGAGAAGATAAAGATAATACGATGTTTGGACGTTAAATCACTTAATTGAATTTATGAATGATCCTATTTATATTCAACAAAAATTAGAAGAGCATGAGTATCAAATACTCAATCTCGGACCGACGCATCCGGCAACGCATGGTATTTTTCAGAACGTACTGAAAATGGATGGTGAAATTATTTTGGATGCAGAGTCAACAGTCGGTTACATACATCGCGCATTTGAAAAATTGGCGGAACGTCGCCCGTATTATCAGATTCCGACGCTGACCGACCGGATGAATTATTGTTCGTCGCCGATTAATAATATGGGTTGGCACATGACAGTTGAAAAACTCATCGGTGCCGAAATTCCGAAACGCGCGCAGTACATGCGCGTGATTATCATGGAATTATCACGCATCGCCGATCATATTGTGTGTGATACGGTTATTGCAGTTGATACGGGTGCAATGACGGGTTTCTTACACCTTTTTAAAGAAAGAGAAAAAATTTACGAAATTTTTGAAGAAATATGTGGTTCACGCTTGACAACAAACATTGGTCGCATTGGCGGACTGGAACGCGATTTTAATGAAAAATGTTGGCAGAAAATCCACGATTTCGTCAAAAATTTTCCGAAAGCACTTGCAGAGTTTGATAAATTGGTAACGCGCAATCGGATTTTTATGGATAGAACGATTGGTGCCGGACCAATTTCAGGACAACGCGCTTTGAATTATGGTTTTACCGGTCCGAATTTACGCGCTGCCGGAATTGATTACGATGTGCGTGTTCACGCGCCGTATTCAAGCTACGAAGATTTTCAATTTGAAATTCCGGTCGGTACGCAAGGCGATACTTTCGACAGATATATGGTGCGCATGGAAGAAATGTGGCAATCGCTGAGCATTATTCAACAAGCGATAAAAAATATGCCGGACGGTGATTTTCACGCCGACTTACCCGAATTTTATCATCCGCCGAAAGAAAATGTGTATTCGCAAATGGAAGCTCTCATTTATCATTTCAAAATTGTTATGGGTGAAGCGGAAATACCGAAAGGAGAAGTGTATCATGCAGTTGAAGGCGGCAACGGCGAATTGGGATTTTATTTAATCAGCGACGGCGGACGCACACCTTATCGTTTGCATTTCCGTCGCCCGTGTTTTATATATTATCAAGCGTATCCGGAAATGATTCGCGGCGGGTTACTTTCCGATGCGATTTTGGTAATGTCGTCAATGAATGTAATTGCCGGCGAGTTGGATGCTTAAATAATTATTAATGGTTAATGGTTAATGGTTAATTTAAAAAATAATTAACCATTAATCATTAGCAATTAACCATTAAAAAATGACTGACATAAAATTTTCACCCGCATCATTAGGGTACGCGCAAGAAATAATAACACGTTATCCGGAAGGAAAACAGAAATCTGCATTGTTGCCGCTTTTACATTTGGCACAAGATGAATTTGGCGGTTGGTTAGATGCACCGGTGATGGATTATGTCGCATCACTTTTGCATATTCAACCAATTGAAGTGTATGAAGTGGCAACATTTTACTCGATGTATAATGAACACCCTCGCGGAAGATGTTTGATTGAAGTTTGCAGAACAAGCAGTTGTTGGTTGATGGGTGCGGAAGATATCGTGAAGCATATTCAACAGAAACTCAACATCAAAACAGGCGGCACAACAGCCGACGGACAATTTACATTAAAAACAGTCGAATGTCTCGGCGCGTGCGGGTATGCACCAATGTTTCAAGTCGGCGATAAATTTTATGAAAATTTAACGATTGAACAAGTGGATACACTTTTAGATGGATTCAGAGTGGAGTATGCGGATAAGTTTTCGCAGTATTTAGCAGTAAATGAAATTTGAAAATAGTTGAAAGTTGAAAGTTGGAAGTTGAAAGTGAAAATATAAATTTCATAGCAACTTTCAACTTTCAACTTTCAACTTTCAACTGAATATAATGTCAAAGAAACTTTTATTAGATAAAGTAAACGTTGCAGGTATTGAAGGCTACGAAGTATATCGCAAAGAAGGCGGTTATGCTTCGGTAGAAAAAGCATTTACCATGCAACCCGATCAAATTGTGAATGAAGTAAAGACTTCCGGTTTGCGTGGTCGCGGTGGTGCGGGTTTTCCTACCGGATTAAAGTGGTCTTTCTTGGCAAAACCGGAAGGTGTAGCGCGTTATTTGGTGTGCAATGCAGACGAATCGGAACCAGGTACATTTAAAGACAGATATTTGATGGAAAAAATTCCGCACCTGCTCATTGAAGGCATGATTGCATCTTCTTTTGCTTTAGGTGCGCATACAGCTTATATTTATATTCGCGGCGAATATGCTTATGTGTATAAAATTTTAGAAAAAGCGATTAAGGAAGCCTATACCGAAGGTTGGCTGGGAAAAAATATAAAAGGCACCGGCTACGATTTGGAATTATATATGCAAATCGGTGCCGGTGCTTATATATGCGGTGAAGAAACGGCATTGCTCGAAAGTTTGGAAGGCAAACGCGGTAATCCACGTATCAAACCGCCGTTTCCGGCTGTTGCAGGCTTATGGGGATGTCCGACGGTGGTGAATAATGTGGAAACGATTGCGGCAGTTGTGCCGATTATAAACATGGGCGGCGAGGCTTATTCAAAAATAGGTATCGGTCGTTCAACCGGTACAAAATTAATTTCGGCGAGTGGACATATCAATAAACCCGGTGTGTATGAAATTGATTTAGGTTTACCCGTCGAAGAATTTCTTTACAGCGAAGAATACTGTGGCGGTATAAAAGGCGGCAGAAAATTAAAGGCTGTCGTTGCCGGCGGTTCTTCAGTGCCGATTTTACCGGAATACTTGGTGTGTAAAACCGCAAAAGGCGAACCGCGGTTGATGTCCTATGAAAGTTTAGCGGATGGCGGTTTCGCAACCGGTTCTATGTTAGGTTCCGGCGGATTTATTGTGATGGATGAAACGACGAGTATTGTCAAAAATTTATTTACTTTTGCGCGTTTCTATCACCATGAAAGTTGCGGACAATGTTCGCCTTGCAGAGAAGGAACGGGTTGGATGGAAAAAATATTGAGAAAAATTCTTGCCGGCAACGGCACAATCGGCGATATAGATTTACTTTGGGATATTCAACAAAAAATAGAAGGTAAAACAATTTGTCCGCTCGGCGATGCCGCCGCTTGGCCCGTTGCAAGTGCAATCCGGCATTTTCGTCCGGAGTTTGAAGAATACGTCACAAATCCGGGGAATATAGTTGATGTAAAACATTATTATCGTTTAAATCAGATGAGTATGGCGTAAATTAAAAAATTAAAAATTATTAGTTTCTGAATCAGAATTTACAGAATTACTAAAATTTACAAAATGCTTACTTTTCTCAAGAGATAATTTATACTCTTGCATTCTGCGTATTCTGCAAATTCTGTAAATTCTGATTTAGAAACCAAAAATCGAAAATCAAAAATCGAAAATGCCTAAAGTAACAATAGACGGATATAGTATTGACGTACCGGTAGGTACAACAATTTTGCAAGCAGCGCGTATGATTGGCGGTGATATTGTTCCACCGGCAATGTGTTACTATTCGAAATTAAAAACATCGGG
>JAYTNA010000540.1:0-4401 GCA_043748865.1 Saprospiraceae bacterium | reverse complement strand
TTTTCGCAAAGTTTGCAGAATCGATTTTATTAATCCTAAAAATCCTAAAATCTAAAAATCCTGATTCAGACAAATAATAAAGTGAATTTAACGCACCACGAACTGTTTAACTTCTCTCGCACCGTTGTGTTCAATATTTAAAAAATACAAACCGGATGGTAAGTTATCTGTGTTGAGCGGTAATTGATTTATTCCGGAATGACTTTCAGAAGAATTTGTAAAAATTATTCTACCCAACAAATCCGTTAGAAAAATATGAACGGATAAATTATCAGTTGACTGCCATTCTACGTTTAGTAATTTATCTGCGGGATTGGGAAATAATTTTGTGAGGCTAAAATCTTTTTTATCACCTTCTACCGTCACTATTTTTGAATAATAACTTGAACCATCGGTTTCGTTAATATTCAAACGATAATAAATAACAGCACTGATATTATCATTATCAACAAAAATATATTCCGACGGTGCATTGTTTGCTTTTTGCGTACTGATTTTTTTAAAACTTAATCCGTCTAAAGATTTTTCAATATCGAAATAAGTGAGTTTCGCCTCCAATAAAGTTTGCCAATAGACTTCAATATTATTTTTTTGTTTTTTTGCCGTAAATACGACAAGCTCAATCGGCAGTGCTTGATCAACATTGACAGCTATTTGCTGCTCATCGTTTTCGGATAAAATACCATTGGAGGGCGTAGAATTTGGGTCGGGTATATTATCTGAACGCACTTCAACATCATAAATCGTACTACCGAAAGTAGTAGCTTGAAGCGTTAATGTTAATGTCTCGGAAGTACCGGACTGAATCGTAAATCCGGGTTTGTTACCGTTGGTATCCAAGATTGTACTCAACAGCCAAACGCCTGTATGATCATCATAAACACCGATGGTTGCACTCGACGATATGAGCGTTGTGCCGACCGGAATAAATGACCGCACTTTTACGCCTTGAGCGCGTGTAGGACCGGAATTTGTGAGCGTTGTGCTGATAGTAAAAATATCGCCGCGTCTTATGTGCGGATTAGAGATGATTGGTGTACTGATGGATAAATCAGCAAGCAATCCGGTAATTATTTTTGAAACCGTAGGATAGGAAACCCTCGGAAAACCATTTACATCCGGTTGATCAACTGCTGTAATTTGTGCGGTTGTATTGATACTCCCGCCTGTGTTAGCATAAGCGAGAATAGAAAGCGTAGTGGCTGTATTGCCGACAACAATTGGAATTGTCCAAATACCGGTGCCGGAATTATATGTACCGATACCGGTAGATGCAGATTGAAAAGTTAATCCTGCCGGTAAATTAACTTGTATTTGAACATTTGTAGCATTTTTAGGCGAACTGTTAGTAACTGTGAATAAATAATTTACTGATTCGGGTGTCGGAAAATCGCGCAGATTATTTCCGATAAAAGTATTTACTTCACTCATATTTGTCATTTGCGTAAGTGCCAGACTCACTATATTCGGACAAGCAGCAGAACTCGAAGGCGTATAACAATCATCCGGTGTATTGTCCGGTGATGCCGCACCTTGATTGACGGTAATTGAAGAAGTATTATTACTTAAATTCGTATCACTTGTTGAAGAACTCACGGTTGCCGAGACGGTAAAGGAACTGCCGCTGACGACATAAACTTTGAAACGCAAAACGGCGCAATCACCGCCGGCTAAATCTGTTAAATTTTTCCAATCGCCACTCACTGTTCCGTTCACCGGATAATTTTCATAAAAACCGATAGTAGCGTGATTACAACTTGTGCCACTAACATTTGTCGGAAACGGAATATTGCAGTGAATACCGGTAGCAGGATTTGAACTTAAGTTTTTTACGGTAACGTCAAAACTTATGTAGCCGCCGATAACATAAGTTGCCGAGTTGGAAGAAACATTTACAGATAAATCTGTTTGACCGGAAATTGTTTTTGGAAAAATAAATGCCGATAATAGAGTAAGTAAGAGGCTAAAAAAAAAGTGTTGTTTCATGCCGATTAATGTTTGTAAAATTTGTTAGAACAAAGTTACGGATTAATACTATCGAAACAAATTAAAAACATGTCGAACTATACTCTTGTATCAAAATTCATTGTTTCGGACAGAAAAAAACGAATAAAAATATCCTGCATTTTAAATTACAATTTCTCCGATTAAATCGTATTCTGTGGCTTCGGTTATTTTTATATTTGCAAAATCGCCGAGTCGAATATAATTATTTTTTGCGGTTACTAAAACTTCATTGTCCACTTCAGGCGAATCATACTGCGTGCGTCCGACAAAATTCCCACCTTCTTTTTTATCGAACAAAACGCGCATCACTTTACCGACGCGTTCCGAATTTTTTTTCAAAGAAATTTCTTGTTGAATTTCCATAATCCGACTCGCACGTTCTTCTTTTATTTCCGGAGGCACATCATCAAGCATTTCGTAAGCGATTGTGTTTTCTTCATGCGAATATTGAAAAACGCCTACGCGATCAAATTCGTGTTTTTTTACAAATTCACATAAATCTTCAAACTCTTCTTCGGTTTCGCCCGGAAAACCAACTAAAAATGTGGTGCGAAGGACGATATCCGGCACCTTTGCTTTTGCGGTTTCAATCAGCGCAATTGTTTCTGATTGCGTAATTTGTCGGCGCATCCGTTTCAAAACATTGTCATTAGCGTGTTGCAACGGAATATCTAAATAATGACAAACTTTAGGTATAGTTGCCATCGCATCAAAAATCTCTGTCGGAAATTTACTCGGATAAGCATAATGCAAACGAATCCAATCAATACCTTCTACATCATTCAGTGCTGTAAGTAATGCCGGCAATTCACGTTTTTTATACAAATCGAGACCGTAATACGTGAGTTCTTGCGCAATTAAAATTAATTCTTTCACACCGGTTTTTGCCAAATGCTTAGCTTCATGCACCAACGATTCAATCGAACGCGAAATATGTTGTCCGCGCATCAACGGAATGGCGCAAAATGAACAAGTGCGATTACAGCCTTCCGAAATTTTAAGGTAAGCAAAATGTTTCGGTGTCGTAATCAAGCGTTCACCGATAAGTTCGTGTTTATAGTCGGCGTTGAGTTGCGCCAAAAGTTGCGGCATTTCAAGCGTCCCGAAAAAAGCATCTACTTCCGGAATTTCTGCTTCCAAATTATCTTTATACCGTTGTGACAAACAACCGGTCACGTACAGTTTTTCTAATTTACCATTTTTTTTGGCGTCGGCATAATGCAAAATTGTGTTCACGGATTCTTCTTTCGCTAAATCAATAAAGCCGCACGTATTGACGATGACAATATCTGCGCGTTTATCGCTGTCGTGTTTTACTGTATAATCATTGGCAACGAGTTGCGTCATCAGATTTTCAGAATCCACGATATTTTTTGAGCAACCGAGTGTTACTACATTTACTTTTCTGCCGCCGGTTGTTTTTGTGCGCAAGGTTTTATTAGTCGGTTAGTCGGTTGGTCGGTTGGTCGGTTAGTCAATCAGTTAGTGGGTTAGTTTAAAATTTTTGACTAACCGACTAATCGACTAACAGACCAACCGACTAAACTATAAATGAATTACCTCTCCATAAGCTGCCGCAGTTGCTTCCATAACGGCTTCGCTGATAGTAGGGTGGGGGTGAATAGATTTTATGATTTCGTGTCCTGTTGTTTCTAATTTTCGCGCCACAACGGCTTCGGCAATAATTTCCGTGACGTTGTAACCAATCATGTGACAACCCAACCATTCACCGTATTTCGCATCGAAAATAACTTTGACAAAACCTTCCGGCGCACCGACTGCTTTTGCTTTTCCGAGTGCGGTGAAAGGAAACTTGCCGATTTTTAATTCGTAACCCGCTTCACGCGCCGCTTTTTCGGTATAACCCACCGATGCAATTTCCGGCGAACAATACGTACAACCCGGAATGTTATTATAATCAATTTTGTGCGGTTTCAATCCGGCAATAGCTTCAACGCAAGTGATACCTTCGGCACTTGCAACATGCGCAAGCGCTTGTGTATTTATGACATCGCCGATGGCATAAATGCCCGAAACATTTGTTTCATAAAAATCGCCAAAAGAAATATGTCCGCGCTCTGTTTTTATACCAAGTGTTTCTAATCCTATATTTTCAGTGTTCGGCGTTACACCGGCTGCCGACAAAATAATATCACATTCAATCACATCTGTTTTTCCGGTGGCTCGATTTTTCACGGTCACTTTACAACCTTCACCCGAAGTATCTACCGTTTCAACCGCAGTACCGGCGAGAACAGTCATACCTTTTTTTGCAAAAATTTTATTCAACTCTTTTGAAATATCTTCGTCTTCACGCGGCACGAGACCTTGTTCAAAAAATTCTACGATTGTCACTTTTGTACCGATGCTGTTGTAAAAATAAGCAAACTCGAC
>JAYTNA010000539.1:0-2906 GCA_043748865.1 Saprospiraceae bacterium | reverse complement strand
ATTTTCTTAATTTTCGCCGGAACGGGCTTTGAATTTTTTTTGAAAACGAAATGAAAATTATTTTTGAAAATTTTTTTGCGATTAAATAAAACCGCGATAGCGGTTCAACATGAATAGCCGCCGGTGCAACCGGCGGAAAAAACACACAAAACCTACAACCGCGTTAGCGGTTGAACGAGTGTAATCAAGTTGAGCGTTCACGTTCAACCGCTAACGCGGTTGCAAAATCCGGTTTGCGTTTCCGCCGGTTGCACCGGCGGTTATTCACGTTGAACCGCTAACGCGGTTCTTGCTATAACCGACGGCAATTCAAAAAAATCCGGCGCGTTGACCGGGCGTTACGCCTCCCAAAGTTTATTGATTTCCGTTTTTATTTTTTCCTCGAACAGTGCTATCAACGCTTTGTTCGCGTTCACTAAGGCTTGTTCGTTTTCTATTCTTTTTACGATCTCGGCTTGTGCGGTGAGGGAGGGAAGAGGGATTTCAAGTGTACAAAAATTGGTTTTAGAAATTTCTTTAAATGTTCCACCCACAGCTAAAGTTTCCATTTTATATTTTAGTTGAGTAATCATTAATGCAACAAATTCATTAGAAACTTTATCTTTATTTTTGATTACAATAATTTTAAATCCTTGATTTGTGGCTAATTCAATATCATTTATTGCAATCCTTCCAATGGTTGCTCTTGAAGAAACTAAAATTGAATTTGCAGGAATCAATTTAGCTGAAGAATTTTTTAACCCTAATTCTGTTATGGTTCTTTTTGTATCCTTAATTCGTGTAATAAAATCGGCTTGTGGTAAATCTACTAAAGTTGTCCATTTAATATTTCCATCCCAATATTCATTATTTGTAGAATCCGGCGTACCACCACTTTCTATTTGAAACAAATCGCTATTTCCTAAACTCACCATTTCCCAATCCGGATTAATTTCTATTTCCGGTTTGTAATTTTCTGTCACTTGTTTTGCACCGGCTATTATTTTTTCGTATTGCTCTATTTTAGCTACAATTTCTTTTTGTATCGAGAGCAGCGGGAGTGGGATTTTTAAATCCAAAATTTGTGTTCTATTAATGCTATCAAAAACAGCTCCTCCATTTCCTTTAATATTTTCTTGATTGAATCTTAAAAAAGTAAAAAGAAAAGTCAATAAAATTTTTTCATTAGGTCGAATAGCTGCAATTCCTCTTCCGATGCATATTTCTTGAGTTGAAATATTTACTGGTCCAACAGGTGCGCGAACAGACATTAAAATATCATCTTTAATAGCAGTTTTAGTAATTTTTCTTGTCCAATATTTTGGTTCTTTTAAATAAGTTTCACCAAATTCGGTTCTTCCCTGATAAAACGGCATTCCATCACCGTTTTCATTATAATATTCACTTTCGGGTGATTGACCGGAAATCACATCGGCAATATCACCCAACCTCACCATCTCGAATCTCGTCTGTTTTTTTGCCGTATCAACCCTATACCTATCCGCGCTCAAATTATAATCGCCGTTCTCTGCAATTTTATTTTTTTCGACGAGTAAAACATTGGGCGGTAAATTTTCTAAATCCAAACCGGAAAAATCGTTGCCGATAATTGCCGATTGGTATTTATTTATAAACCGCACGATGTCGGGTAAATCGCTCGTCGCCAATTCTTTGCGTTGTGCGCCGAGACCGAAACCGTCGTTGTCAATTTTCAGAAAAAGTATTTTATCTGTTTTTTTGGCAAGAGTTTTATCGAGCAACAGAACGGAAGTTTTTACGCCACTGTACGGTTGAAAAACGCCGGCGGGTAAACTGACAACGCCGTACAATAAGTTTTTTTCGAACAACAATTTACGCAAGGCTTTGTAAGCGGTGGCGGACTGAAAAATAATACCTTCGGGAACAATAATGGCGGCGCGTCCGGAAATCGGATGGATGTGTTCGGCGATATAATCCACGAAAAGCACTTCGCTGCGATTGGCTTGCATCGTAAATTTTTTGTGCGGTTTTATCCCGCCTTTCGGTGTCATAAACGGCGGATTGGCGAGAATGATATCGTAGTATTCGTTCCAACGGTCTTCGCTTGTGAGCGTGTCGTACTCAAAAATTTTCGGTTGCGTGAAGCCGTGCAGATATAAATTGACGAGACTCAAACGCACCATATCCGGCGAAATATCGTAGCCGACAAAATTTTGAATGAGTTGCTTGCGCTCGTCGGGTGTCAAATGCGTATTGTGTTTAAGGATATATTTATACGCGGAAATTAAAAAACCGGCAGTACCGCACGCCGGATCGCAAATGGTTTCATTTTTTTGCGGCTGCATAATTGCCGTCATA
Source organism: Saprospiraceae bacterium (assembly GCA_043748865.1). Classification (GTDB taxonomy): domain Bacteria; phylum Bacteroidota; class Bacteroidia; order Chitinophagales; family Saprospiraceae; genus JAAFJT01. Next base: position 590 of record JAYTNA010000539.1, on the reverse strand, counting down.
AAATCAATGATGTGTCGCGGTGTTCGGAATTGTCCCGCGTCGCCTTGCGAACCGAGTACGGAAAGTAAATATTCAAAAGCATCGCCGAGTTTTTCGCTGTGGTCGTAATGAAATTCGTTGATAATTTTGAGAAACATTTTCAGCGTTTCCGGATCGCGATAAGGCAGGTACGCATTTTTAAAAATATCTCTGAACAGTTGCGGAATACCGGGGTTTTTATTGAGTTCCACCATCGCATTGCTGTACAAGTTGAGCATATCGAAGCCGCCGAGTTTCGGATCAAAAATATTTGTCCAACTGAATTTTTCGTAATCGCCGGCAAAAAACGCCGCGTTACCGCCGAGTGCGACGGATTCTTTGTCCATATCGTCCATGAACTTATAGATAAGCGCAATAGTAATTTGCTCGACTTGACTTTTCGGGTCGGGTACTTTTCCTACCAAAATATCGCGGGCGGTGTCTATTCTTCGTTTTGTTTCTTGATCGAGCATTTTACGATTTTGGATTTTGGATTTGCGATTTCAGATTTTTACTTTGCGTCCTTTGCGAAAAACTTTGCGTCCTTTGCGGTTAAATTTTTACCGCTAAGG